>NZ_JAAAHR010000200.1:0-16744 GCF_009908215.1 Nonomuraea sp. K271
GTGGTGGGTGGGCGGCGGTGGTGCCATCAAGCTCCTGCTTTCATGAGCCGATTACTCTAGCGGCGGCGACCGTCCGTGTTCAATGAGTAATTAGTGCATCTCAATTTATTTCGGCTATGGAGGGTGTATGGATCCGGTCCTGGCCCTGCGTGAGATCGCCTTTCTGCTGGAACGCGCCGGCGAGCCGACCTACCGTGTACGGGCGTTCCGCCGCGCCGCCGCGGTCGTCGCCGACCTCCCCGAGGACGAGCTCGGCCGGTTGGTCCGTACCGGTGGCCTCGCCGACCTGCCGGGCATCGGCAAGGTCACCCTTCTTGTGGTCAACGAAAGTTTCGAAGGTCAGGTTCCGACCTACCTGCGGCGGTTGCGCGCAACGGAGGGGGTCGAGCTCGACGCCGAGACCGCCGCGCTGCGCAGCGCGCTGCAAGGTGATCTGCACAGCCACTCCGACTGGTCGGACGGCGGGTCGCCGATCGAGGAGATGGCCGAGACCGCCGCCCGGCTCGGCCACGGATATCTGGCGCTGACCGACCACTCCCCCCGCCTGACGGTGGCCAAGGGCCTCTCGGCCGAGCGCCTGGAACGCCAGCTCGCGGTGGTGGCAGAGCTGAACGAGCGCCTGGCCCCGTTCAGGATCCTGACCGGCATCGAGGTCGACATCAACCCGGACGGCTCGCTCGACCAGGACAGGGAACTGCTCGAACGGCTCGACGTGGTGGTGGCGAGCGTGCACTCCAAACTCCGGATGGACGCCGGCGGCATGACCCGCAGGATGGTCACCGCCGTCGCCGACCCCCTTGTGGACGTGCTGGGGCACTGCACCGGCCGGGTGGTGCGGGCCGGCGGGCGGCGCGGGGAGCGCAGGCCTGAGTCGGAGTTCGAGGCGGAGTTGGTCTTCGAGGCGTGCCGACGGTTCGGGGTGGCGGTCGAGATCAACTCGCGGCCCGACCGGCTCGACCCGCCCAAGCGGCTGATGCGGCTGGCGTACGAGATGGGGTGCGTGTTCGCGATTGACTCCGACGCGCACGCCCCTGGGCAACTCGACTGGCAGCGGTACGGCTGCGAGCGGGCCGCCATGTGCGGTATCGAGGCGGAGCGGATCGTCAACACCTGGCCCCTGGACAGGCTCCTCGACTGGACCCGGGCCTGACGGTTCCCCGGGCGCCCTCCCCCCGGCCGTCAGATCTTTGTAGTCGTACGGTGAGGCAGGGGTTGCCGGGCGCCGCGGGGGCCCGCGATTGTCGGTCGCCCGGCGTAGCGTCGCGGCTGTGAACCGTACCGACCGGCTCTACGCGCTCGTCGAAGACCTGCGCGCCATCGCGCCACGCTGCCGCTCCGCCCGCGAGCTCGCCGAGCGGTTCGAGGTGAGCGTGCGCACGATCGAGCGCGACATCACCGCGCTGCAGGAGTCCGGCGTCCCGATCTACGCCCAGCAGGGCCGCAAGGGCGGTTACGCGATCGACAAGAAGATGTCCCTTCCCCCGCTCAACTTCAGCCCCGCCGAGGCGGTGGCGATCGCGGTCGCCCTCAGCCGGGCCGGCGACCAGCCCTTCGGCCGCCAGGCCCGCAGCGCGTTACGCAAGGTCGTGGCGGCGATGCCGGGGCCCGAGGGCGAGCTCGCCCGTGAGCTGGCCCGGAGGGTGCAGCTCGTCCAGCCGCCCGACCAGCCCGCCGCCGGCGTCCAGCCGCTCGGTGCCGAGGGCGTCTCCCGCGCCATCGAGGAGGCGCTGCTGCGCCGCCGCGTGCTCCGCCTCGACTACGCCGACGCCAAGGGCGCGCTGACCACGCGCGACGTCGAGCCGGGCGTGTTCCTGGGCGGGCGCGGCGGTTTCTGGTATCTCGTGGCGTGGTGCCGGCTCCGCGACGACGTACGCGTCTTCCGCCTCGACCGCATCGCCTCCGCCACCGTCACCGCCGAGCGCTGTCCCGAGCGCCCCCTCGAAGGGTTCGCCACCGACGTGCCCGAGATGGTCGTCCACGGCACCGCGCTCGACTGAACATCCGATCGAAAAATCAAGAGGAAACACCGACATAGGGTTGTCGCCCGGCCGTTAGATCGTTGTCCTGTTCGACAGATGAGGAGACGATGATGGACAACACGGTGACATGGTTCGAGGTCGCGACCGACGACCCCGAGGGCGCCCAGCGCTTCTACGGCGGCCTGTTCGGCTGGCAGTTCACCGGTGAGGGCGGCCCGATCGACTACCGCACGATCAGCGGGCCGGGCACCGGCCGGCCGATGGGCGGGCTGTTCAACACCAAGGGGGAGTTCCCCGACCATGCGATCTTCCACGTTCAGGTGGCTGACGTCGAGGCGACCTGCGCCAAGAGCGAGTCGCTGGGCGGCAAGGTGGTGATGAAGGTGATCGACGACGGCGCCGGCACCGACTTCGCCTATGTGAGCGACGTGTCCGGCAGCGTCTTCGGAGTCTTCCACCGCAGGTGATCATCCGGGCGCTGGCCGGGGAAGCGCCTTCCCCGCGACCACCGGCCCCCGCCACGGGCCGCTCCGCGCGGAGCGGATCACCTTGACGCCCTGGACACGCCGCCGATCGCCGAGCGGCGGCGCGTCCAGGGCTCTCGTCAGAAGTCGACGGCGGCCAGCCAGCGGTCGAGAAGCTCGCGGTCGCCGTGCACGGTCAGGTCGCCGGGTGAGCGCCTGCCATAGATCATGAGCAGCAGCTCCGACACCGGGCCCTGGACCGCGGCGTCGCCCTTCGCGTGGCCGCGCGCCCAGGTGATCTTCCCGGCGGGGCCCTGCGTGATGGTCCACTCGCCCTCGCCGTCGCTCGCGTGCAGGTGGATCGTGGCCCCCTCCATGCCGAGCCCGGCCAGTGACCGGGTGACCCATACGGCGTGCGGCAGGTTGTGCAGGAACTCCTCGACGCCGTCGGTGGCGACCCCCGTCGGGACGACCGGGTCGAGGCCGAGCGCGAGCTCGGCGTCGACCCGGTGCACCACCAGCTCGAAGTGCATCCGGCGCGGCCACCACGCGGCCCGCCGGTCCGGGCCCCACGTCCACACCTCCAGCTCGGGATCGGTGGTGCGCAGCGTGTCCAGCAGCTCGGCGGCTCCCTCCATCAGCCAGGCGGCGTCGCCGCTCTGCCCCTCGGCCAGCCCGCTCGGCACCTGCCGCGACCAGATCTTCTCCCGCACCTGATTGCGCAGCACGTGGACCGCCCAGCGGTGGGTCCGGCCGACGTGCGTGATCAGGTCGGCGATCGTCCATCCCGGGCACGTCGGCACCGGGACGGACAGGTCACCGGCCAGGGCCGCCAGGCGCGCGGCCTCCGTCTCGATGTGAGCGGTCCGCCCGCCTCCAGCGTCGTTCTCCGTCGCCTGGTCCGCGCTCCGCGCGTTGTTCTCCGTCACCTGACCCAGCCTAGGCCGCCGGGCACGTGGCGCCCTTCTGCGGAACCTTGCCGTCGATCAGGTACGTGTCCACGAGCTCGTGCACGCACTTGCTGCCCGACAGGTACGCCCCGTGCCCCTCGCCCTCGTACGTCACCAGCGTGGCCGTCCCGAGCTGCGAGGTCAGCTTGGGCGCCCACTGGTACGGCGTGGCCGGGTCGCCCTTGCCGCCCACCACCACGATCGGCGCGGACCCGGAGGCGTCCACGCGCCGCGCCTGGTCGCTGCCCTTGACCGGCCAGACCCGGCACAGCCCGCCCGAGCCCTCGCTGCCGAACAGCGGCGAGATTTTCAACGCGGCCGCCTCGGTGCGCCGCAGCTCGGCCTCGCTGGGCCGCTCGGCGGTGTCGGCGCAGGTGATGGCGGGGAAGCTCGTCATCTGCGTGGAGTAGGCGCCGTCCTCCTTGCGCCCGGTGTAGTTGTCGGCGAGGTAGAGCAGCGCCTCACCGTTGCCCTTGAGCCCCTCGCTGAGCGCCTGCTCCAGGAACGGCCAGGTCAGCTCGGAGTAGAGCGCGGCGGCCACGGCGGTGGAGGCCAGCCCCTGCGTCAGCGTGCGGCCGTGGACGTTCAGTGGCTTGGTGGTCAGGCGCATGAGCAGGTTCTCGACGTTGCTGTTGGCGGTGGCCTCGTCCTTGCCGAGCGCGCACGTGGACTTCACGCACGACCGCAGGAAGCTCTCGTACGCCTGCTGGAAGCCGCGCGTCTGCGCCAGCGTGCGCTGCTCGAACGAGACGGTCGGGTCGAGCGGCGCGTCGAGCACCATCCGGCCCACGCTGTGAGGGAACTCGGTGGCGTAGACGGCGCCGAGCTGGGTGCCGTACGACATGCCGACGTAGTTGAGCTTGGAGTCGCCCACGGCGGCGCGGATGCGGTCCATGTCGCGGGCGGCGTTCACGGTGCCGACATGGGGGAGGATCTTGCCGGAGTCGCGCTGGCAGAGCTCGGCGAACCTCTTGTTGGCCGCCGTGGTGCGCCGGCGCGTCTCCTCCCCGGGGGGCAGCGTGTTGAGCGAGGTGAACGTCTCGAGCTCGGAGGCGTCGCCGCAGCGTACCCCGGAGCTGCGGTCGACGCCGCGCGGGTCGAAGCTGATCAGGTCGTAGCGGGTGCGCAGCGTGGTGAGCGCCTTGGCCGCCTGGTCGAGCGTGTCGACGCCGGACGCGCCGGGGCCGCCGAAGTTGAACACCACGGATCCGAGCCGCTTGCCCTTGCCGGTGGCCGGCAGCTTGATCAGCGCCAGGTTCAGCTGCTCGCCTTCGGGCTTGGAGTAGTCGAGCGGCACCGCGAGCGTGCCGCACCGCACGGAGGCGTCCTGGCGGGCGGGAGGTTCACCGTCGGGGCGCTCGAGGTCGGTGCAGGCCCCCCAGTCGATCGTCGCGGTTTCGCCGGGAGCGTCCGTGGCGGGTTCGGCGGGGGCGGTGGAGCAGCCCGTGGCGGTCACGAGCAGGGCGGCGGCTAGGACACGTCGCATATCGATGGATCTTCCCCTCGTCTCTCAGGGGGAAGTAGTGCCCACAATACGTGACGGTGCACCAAACCCGGGTGAGGCGGCGCGTATCCACCCTGGTCGCGCCGCGACGACGGCGCTCCCGCGAGGACCTCGCGGGAGCGCCGTGATCGACGGTTCAGACGCCCATCGACTGGGTGTCGTTGCTCTCGGCGCCGCCCGCCTCGGTGACGCCGTTCTTCAGGTGGTAGCGGGCGATGGCCTCGCGCAGCACCTCGCCGCCGAGCTCGCCCTGCCCGACCAGGCTGGACAGCACGGCCAGCGTGATCGACGCCGCGTCCACGTGGAAGTGGCGGCGCAGCGCCGAGCGGGTGTCGGACAGGCCGTACCCGTCGGTGCCCAGCGAGGACCAGCCACCCGGCACCCACTGCGCGATCTGGTCCTGTACGGCCTTCATGTAGTCGCTGACGCCCACGAACGGCCCGCGCGCCTGCGACAACGCCTGCGTCACGTAGGGCACGCGCCGCTCGGCGTCGGGGTTGAGGAGGTTGTGCTCCTCGCAGGCCAGGGCCTCGCGGCGCAGCTCGGTCCACGACGTCGCCGACCACACGTCGGCCGACACGCCCCAGTCCTCGGCGAGCAGCCGCTGCGCCTCCATCGCCCACGGCCCGGCGACGCCGGAGGACAGGATGTTGGCCTTCGGGCCCTGCGTCTGCGGCCCTTCGGCGAACTTGTAGAGGCCCTTGAGCAGGCCCTGCACGTCGATGTGCGCGGGCTGCGCCGGCTGCAGGTAGGGCTCGTTGTAGACGGTCAGGTAGTAGAAGATGTCCTCCGGCTGGTCGCCGTACATCCTCCTGAGGCCGTCCTTGACGATGTGGGCCACCTCGAACGCCCAGGACGGGTCGTAGATGACCGCGGACGGGTTGGTCGAGCCGATGAGCGGCGTGTGGCCGTCCTCGTGCTGCAGGCCCTCGCCGTTGAGCGTGGTGCGGCCGGCGGTGGCGCCGAGCAGGAAACCGCGCCCCATCTGGTCGCCCATGGCCCACATCTGGTCGCCGGTGCGCTGGAACCCGAACATCGAGTAGAAGATGTAGATCGGGATCATGTGCTCGCCGTGGGTGGCGTACGACGTGCCGGCGGCGATGGTCGAGGCCATCGAGCCCGACTCGCTGATGCCCTCGTGCAGGATCTGCCCCTGCACCGCCTCCTTGTACGACAGCAGCAGCTCCCTGTCGACGGCCTCGTAGGTCTGGCCGTGCGGCGAGTAGATCTTCGCCGTCGGGAACATGGCGTCGAGGCCGAACGTACGGGCCTCGTCGGGGATGATCGGCACGAACCTGTGGCCGATCTCCTTGTCGCGCATGAGGTCCTTCAGCAGGCGCACGAACGCCATGGTGGTGGCGACCTGCTGCTTGCCCGAACCCTTCTGGAAGGTGGAGTAGACTTCGTCGCCGGGCAGTTTGACCGGCTTGGCGCGGACGACCCGTTTGGGGAGCACACCGCCGAGCGCGGCGCGGCGCTCCATCATGTACTGGATCTCGGGGTCGTTCTCGCCCGGGTGGAAGTAGGGTGGCAGCTCGCCCTCGAGTGCGGAGTCGGGGATCGGCAGGTAGAGCCGGTCGCGGAACTCCTTGAGCTCGGCCTTGGTGAGCTTCTTCATCTGGTGGGTGGCGTTGCGCGCCTCGAAGTCCTTGCCCAGCGTCCAGCCCTTGATGGTCTGGGCGAGGATCACGGTCGGCTGGCCGACGTGCTCGCGGGCCGCCTTGAACGCGGCGTAGACCTTGCGGTAGTCGTGGCCGCCGCGCGACAGCTTGCGGATGTCGTCGTCGGTCAGGTGCTCGGCCATCTTGCGCAGGCGCGGGTCGGAGCCGAAGAAGTGCTCGCGGATGTAGGCGCCCGACTCGACCGAGTAGGTCTGGAACTGGCCGTCGGGCGTCGTGTTCATCTGGTTGACCAGCACGCCGTCGACGTCGGCCGCCAGCAGCGGGTCCCAGTCGCGGCCCCACACGACCTTGATGACGTTCCAGCCGGCGCCGCGGAAGTAGGACTCCAGCTCCTGGATGATCTTGCCGTTGCCGCGGACCGGGCCGTCGAGCCGCTGCAGGTTGCAGTTGATCACGAACGTCAGGTTGTCGAGCTCCTCGCGCGCCGCCAGGCCGATGGCTCCGAGCGACTCGGGCTCGTCCATCTCGCCGTCGCCGAGGAACGCCCACACGTGGCTGCGGCTGGTGTCCTTGATCTGCCGGTTGAGCAGGTAGCGGTTGAACCGCGCCTGGTAGATCGCGCCGATCGGGCCGAGGCCCATGGAGACGGTCGGGAACTCCCAGAAGTCAGGCAACAGCCGCGGATGGGGATAGGAGGGCAGTCCGTGGAAGCCGTGCGACAGCTCCTGACGGAACGCGTCGAGCTGGGACTCGTTGAGCCGGCCCTCGAGGAAGGCGCGGGCGTAGATGCCCGGCGCGGCGTGCCCCTGGAAGAAGACCTGGTCGCCCGACTCGCCGTGGTCCTTGCCGCGGAAGAAGTGGTTGAAGCCCACCTCGTAGAGCGAGGCGGCCGAGGCGTAGGTGGCGATGTGCCCGCCCACGTTGGTGCGGGCGTTGGCCCTCGACACCATGATGGCCGCGTTCCAGCGGATGTAGGCGCGGATGCGGCGTTCGACGTGCTCGTCACCCGGGAACCACGGCTCGCGCTCCGGCGGGATCGTGTTGATGTAGTCGGTGCTGCGCAAGCCCGGCACGCCGACCTGGTGCTCGCGGGCCCGCTCGAGCATGCGGAGCATGAGGTAGCGGGCTCTGGTGCGGCCTTCGGTCTTGACGACGTTGTCGAGAGACTCGAGCCACTCGTTGGTCTCACTGGGATCGACATCAGGCAACTGGCTGGGTAGGCCGTCGCTGATGATCGAGAATCGCTGGCGTCCGGAAGCCACTGGGTCTCGCCTTCCGAGGTGGACTGATGACTGGTCTGGGTCGCCTTCCATCCTGGTCGCTAGTCGGAGAAAACGCATCTCTACTCGCCGGTAACCAGGGTGTCCCTGCTGGCAGGAGGGGTGCCGATGGCCTAGACCACCGATGGTAGGACGAATCTCGCCACAGATTACATCCCAGGAGCAAATTAACAAGACAGGAAAACTGACGAAATTTCGCTCAATGTCTTGAGGTGGTTCCGGGGTCGTCGGCGTCGTTACGGGAAACCTGCCCTGGAGGGGCGGGGGTACACGTCCTGGCGCCGTGCCGCGCGAGTCTAGCCCCCTTGCCCTGCGCCTCCCGGCAGGGGGCGGGTGGTCGTACCCTCCGGAGAGGGGTGTCTCGCGCGCGCGTATAAAGACGTGTGCGAGGGCCGGCGTCGCGTCGGCGGCGCTTGTTGTTCGCTCAGAGGGGAATCGGGGTCCGGCACGCCGGTCGCCACGGTCCGCTCCACGTAACGTTTTGGTCATCATTCGTCTTGCCCGAGCTTGGCGGGCAAAAAGTCCCTTGTCTCCGGATACGGTCTTTTCCTGCGGCCTTCGGAGTATCAGTCTGGAGGTATGAATGCGACGGTAGGCGACCGGCTCCTGGTGCACGGGAATACCGTTGGCGAAAGGGACCGGATCGGGGTAATCGTGGAGGTCCACGGCCCGGACGGCGGGCCTCCCTACATGGTGCGGTTCGATGACGGCCACACGGGGCTGGTGTTTCCCGGTCCTGATGCGGTCGTTGTCCCTAAGTAAGATTTTCCTGTGAGATCTGAAATCATCTCTGTGACCACCGGTTCACGAGAGACGGTGCACGACATCACGGCCGAATGCGCCGACTTTGTGCGAGGGCAGGGCGGAGACGGTCTGCTGCACATTTTCGTGCCGCACGCCACCGCCGGGGTCGCCCTGCTCGAGGTGGGCTCGGGCAGCGACGACGACCTGCTCGCCGCGCTGCGCGACCTGCTGCCGTCCGACGACCGCTGGCGTCACGCCCACGGTTCGGCCGGGCACGGAAGGTCACATGTGATGCCCGCGCTGATCCCGCCCTATGCCACGATCCCCGTGCTGGGCGGGAGAATGGCGCTGGGCACCTGGCAGTCGGTGGCGCTGGTCGACCTGAACATCGACAACCCGCAACGCCAGGTTCGCCTGTCGTTTTTGTCTGATTGATTCTGGCCGACCACGGCCGTACCCGTGGCGACCGTTGACGACCGAGGGTCACAGCGTGTGGACTGTGCCGAAGCGATAAACCGCATAAGCGGGGCCACTCAAGCAGGAGGGATAAACGTGAGCGCGACCGCGGGTCAGGCGCAGGGCGAGCGCGGCCTGGCCGAACGACTCGGCCTCAAGCCGGGTCAGGTGGTGCAGGAAATCGGTTGGGACGAGGACGTCGACGACGAGCTTCGTGACTCCATCGAAGACCTGACCGGCAATGAGCTGCTGGACGAGGAGAGTGACGACGTCGTCGACGTGGCGCTGCTGTGGTGGCGCGACGGCGACGGAGACCTCTTCGACGCACTGACCAACGCCATGCGATCACTCGCCAAGGGCGGCCAGATCTGGCTGCTGACTCCCAAGGCCGGGCGCGATGGCCACGTGGAGCCGAGCGACATCGGGGAGGATGCCACGACCGCGGGTCTCTCGCAGACCAGCAGCATCTCCGCCGCCCCCGACTGGTCAGGCACGAGGCTCGTGACGCCCAAAGGACGGTAGGAGCCCGAGCGCCCGTACGGCAGGATGGTTCACGTGAACGCACATCCTGCCGAGGTCGGCGCCCAGGCTCCTGATTTCGAGCTGCAGGACCAGCACGGCACGCCGGTGCGCCTGTCCCAGTTCCGGGGCGCCAATGTCGTGCTGGTCTTCTACCCGCTCGCCTTCAGCGGGATCTGCCACGGCGAGCTGTCCGCGTTGCGCGACAGCCCGCTCGACGGGGCACACCTGCTGACCGTCTCCGTCGACTCCATGTTCACGCACCGCGCATGGGCGGATCGTGAGGGTTACACGTTCGCGCTCCTCTCCGATTTCTGGCCACACGGACAGGTCGCGCGGGCGTACGGTGTCTTTGATGAAGCGAAGGGGCTCGCGCTACGGGGGACCTTCATCATCGACGGCGAGGGCGTGATCCGGTGGAAGGTGGTTAACCCGACCTCCACCGCACGTGACGTCGCCGACTACGTGAAGGCACTCGCCGACATTTCCTGACTTCGGAGGAAAACATGCCCTGCTACCGCTGCGGGGCCCGGCAGACCGACCCGGTGCGCGGCGCCAGCCCGTGGCAGCGCGGGGTGCGCGACGAGTCCCAGGTGCTGATCTGCCCGGACTGTCAACGGCTGCACGACCACGACCTGGACTCGTGCTCCACCTGCGGGTCCACGACGCTGATCTGCCGGCTCGGCGAAGTGGAGTGCCGGTCCTGCGGGGCCGTGCGGATGGCCCGCTCCGACACGCTCACCGTCTCGGTGCCGCCTCCGCCTGGGCTCTCCGCGGAGGTGGAGGCCGCACTCAACAGGGTGCTCGGACGCGCCTGAGCCGCTGCTGGGTCGCGCCTGAGCCGCGCCTGAGCGGTCGGTGGTAAGGCGTGGCCTCTTGGGTGACGGTCGCGGGCTCGCGGGCCCGTACGCGGGGGCTGGGGCGCTTCGGGGCGCACGCCACGGTCGGCGCTTCCATGAGAACTTTCCGGACATTTGCTGAGCTGCGCTATCGTCTCCTTCCGTGTCCGCAAAGAGTTCGTTCGTCGTAGCGCTCGACGTCGGTGGCACGTCCATGAAGGGCGGCCTGGTCAGCGAGTCCGGCGCGGTGCTGCTGAGCGAGCGGCGCCCGACCCCACGGGAGGAGGGCCCGGAGGCGGTCGTGGCCGCGATCTCGGGTTTCATCGCCCACCTGGCCGGCTCGGGCGAAGGCATCCCGGCGGGCGTCGGCCTGGCCGTACCCGGACTGGTGTCCGACAATTCCGCCGTCTACGCCGCCAACCTGGGCTGGCGCGACGTCCCCGCCACGGACTTCACCACTCTGGACATCCCGGTCATGCTCGGGCACGACGTACGCACGGGCGGGCTCGCGGAGAGCACCCTCGGCGCGGGCCGCGGCGTCTCCGACTTCCTCTTCCTGCCCATCGGCACGGGCATCGCCGGCGCCTCGATCGTCCACGGAGAACCGTACGGCGGCTCCGCCGGCTGGGCCGGCGAGATCGGCCACACCCCCGTCTTCCCGGACGGCGAAGAGTGCGCGTGCGGCCAGTTCGGCTGCCTGGAGACGTACGCCTCGGCCGCCTCGGTGGGGCGGCGCTACAGCGAGCGGGCGGGCGTGGAAGGCGTCAAGGCCGAACAGGTGGTCTCCTCCGACGACCCGATCGCCATCGAAGTATGGGACGAGGCCGTGGAGGCCCTGTCGCTGGCGCTGGCCACGTACACACTGCTGCTGGACCCCTCCCTGATCGTCCTCGGCGGCGGCCTGGCCGAAGCGGGCCCCGCCCTCTTCGACCCGGTACGCACCCGCCTGGTCAAGCGCCTGGCCTTCCGCGACGCCCCACCCCTGGTGCCGGCGGCGCTCGGGGTGGACGCGGGGATGCTGGGGGCCGCCCTTCTCGGGTGGCGCGCGGCAGGCCGTCCTGAGCTGGGTCCGGAGTGGACGGTGGATGTGCGATCGGCGCCGATGGTGTCGTAAGGTGTAGTGCCGATCAGGGGCGGTTAGCTCAGCGGTAGAGCACTCGCCTTACAAGCGAGGGGTCACTGGTTCGAACCCAGTACCGCCCACCTGCGAGAACACCTGTGCTGCGATCTTCAAATGCCCTCTGAGGGACAAACAGAGGGATCAACTTCTGAAGATCTTGTCCATCGCCGCAGCTCCCAGCATGATCACGGGCCGGATCTGGTGCCGATAGACCGTCTCGGTGACCACCGTGTCGGAGTGGCCGACCAGGCGCGAGATGTCCTCTATGGGGACGCCGGAGTCCGACAGCACGGACACAAAGGTGTGCCGTAGCTCGCGAGGTGACCGCTCCCGCCGATCAGCAGGGACAAGACGATGTAGGCCCGCATGCGCTCGCCGCTCTTCTCCGCCTGCGCGAGAACGGCGAGAGGAGTGACTTGCAAGCGAGGGGTCACTGGCTCACCGAGTAACGTGACTCGCCGGTACCGCTCTCCGGGCTCGCGGCGCGCATGGTGACGGGCTGTCCGGAATCTCCGTAGCCCCTCACTCGCGGCACGTCAAGGCCGCATTCCCCCTGCGTCGGCTTGAGGGCGGTGGTGGTGTGTGATCTCATCGCCGTAGTCATCCGGGCAAGAGGAGGGTTGTGCAGATCTGGGCGGAGTCCTCGGGTGGGCCGTTGGTACTCGTGGCGGAGAAGGCGCTGAACGAGTGGACCGGTGCGAGGGGTGACGACTACGAGTTGGCATGTGCGGTCGACGATTGTGGAGTGATCCGGTTCGGCGCAGGCGAGCCGGCCTTGGTTTTCTGGGACGAGCCCACGAGTATCACGTACTTCCAGCGGCTGAGAATGTTCGTGCAGTGGGTCTACGGCGATCCCGATTGCGACGTGGAGCAGGCGGTGTCGGACCTGGGCGATGTCACTTGGGAGCAGGGTCCGGCCATGGACTTCGGTGGGTCGATGGTGCTGCTCGATGCCGCCGTACCGGGAGCCGAGATTCAGATCGACCAGGTACGGGGCGCCATGGACGTGGAAGCGATCAGCGTGGAGATCGTGCCGGGCCGGTATCGGGTGGATTGTGGGGAGGTCAGGCCGGACGAACACACGTGCTTTCGTTGCTACCGCCTCGTGGCGGTTGCCTAGAGCGATTCTGGTCATGCAGCCTGTCCATTGCCTGAAGCGGGTGATCATGTTCGATCGGCTCGGATGAGGTCTCCAGCCGCATGCCGGCGACCTCTCGGCCCGAGAGCAGGGACGCCAAGTTGTGTCGGTGGGCCTTGCCGGTGAGGTCGGCGCGCTACTTGCTCGCGCCGCGGTCCGCAACCGCCCACTCACCGGCTGCGGGGTCCAGGCGTGGTGTCGTACATGCGCCATGACTGATGACGCCACCCAAGCTGCTTGATCGTGCAAGCGCTCCCCTGCTTGACTCCTCATGCCCTATGAGGAGGAAACGACTGTGTTAGCCAGAACGCTCCTTGCGGTGGTCGCGCTGGCGATCCCCCTGGCCGTGGTCCCCCCGGCCGTCGCGGACACTCCACCGACCGACCCGGCCGCCGCCAAGAGCGTGACGCTGATCACCGGAGACCGCGTGACCGTGGACGGTGACCGGGTCGGCTTCGATGCGGGTCCCGGTAGGAAGGACGTCCGGTACGTCACGGAGGGCACCAAGGACGACTGGACGCTCATCCCGCTGGACGTCGCCGGCGACGTGGCCAGGGGCGTGCTGGACCGCAGCCTCTTCCAGGTTCCCCGCCTGATCGCGGCCGGGCTGGATGACGCCTCGGTCAAGGGACTGCCGCTGATCGTGCAGTATCGGGACGGGGCCGCGCCCAAGGCGTCCTTGGCCGGCGCCCGTACGCTGACCTCGATCAACGCCGTGGCGGCCACCGCTCCGCGCGAGCGGGCGGTGTGGGGGCAGCTCGGCCAGGACAGCTCGGTGGCGAAGGTGTGGCTGGACGCGCCCGTCAAGGCCTCGCTCGACCGCAGCGTTCCGCGGATCGGCGCGCCCGAGGCCTGGCAGATCGGGTTCACCGGTGAGGGCGTCAAGGTGGCCGTTCTGGACACCGGCGTCGATGACAAGCACCCTGACCTCGCCGGCCGGGTGGAGGCCGCCCAGAACTTCACCGACAGCGAGGACGCCGTCGACCGGAACGGCCACGGCACCCATGTCGCCGCCACGATCGCCGGTCAGGGGGTCGCGGGGACGCCCGCGCGCAAGGGCGTCGCGCCTGGAGCCCGGCTGCTCAGCGGCAAGGTGCTGGACGACCGCGGAAGCGGCAACGCCTCCGGCATCATCGCCGGCATGGAATGGGCCGCCCGGCAGGGCGCCAAGATCGTCAACCTGAGCCTCGGCCACCCGGACGAACCCGGACTCGACCCGCTGGAGCAGGCCGTCGAGCACATCTCCGCCGACAGCGGCGTGCTCTTCGTGATCGCCGCGGGGAACGACGGGCCGGGCGCGAGCACGCTCGGCAGCCCGGGCAGCGCCGACTCGGCGCTCACGGTGGGCGCGGTGGACTCCGAGGACGAGCTCGCCGGCTTCTCCAGCCGCGGCCCCCGCGTGGCGGACTTCGCGATCAAGCCTGACCTGACCGCCCCCGGCGTGGACATCACCGCCGCCCAGGCCGGTACGACCGGCCACATCGCGTACTCCGGCACCTCGATGGCCGCCCCGCACGTCGCCGGCGCCGCCGCCATCCTGGCCCAGCAGCACCCCGACTGGACGTGGCAGCAGCTCAAGGCGAGCATGGTCGGCTCGGTCAAGCCGGGTGGGCCACTCACCGACAACGGAGCCGGGCGGATGGACGTCGCCAAGGCCGTCAAGCAGACCGTCGCCGCCGACACGGGCACGTTGTCCTTCGGGCACCTGCGCTGGCCGTATGACGACGAACCCATCGAACGCACCCTCACCTACCGCAACTCCGGCACCGCGCCGGTGACACTCGACCTTGCTCTGGAAGCGCCCGAGGGCGTGTACGAGCTGGGCGCGACGCAGGTGACCGTCCCCGCGAACGACACCGCGGCGGTCACCGTCACCGCGCAGGTGAAGTCGTCCCGTCCTGGTGCCTTCCCCGGGCGCATCACCGCGACGGGCGGCGGCGTCACCGTCTCCACCCTGGTCAATCTCTCCACCGAGGTGGAGAGCTACGACCTGCACGTGAAGATGATCGACCAGCTCGGTACGGTTCCCGACCGTCCGGACGACTTCATGCCGATGACGCTCATGCCGGAAGACGGCGGCCCTCTCATCAGCATCGGCGTCAACCACGGCGACAGCGAGGGACCCGTCCGCGTGCCCGCGGGCCGCTACCTGGCCTATGCCGTGCTGCGGACCAGGTTCCCCGACGGTCACCAGGAGCTGAGCGTGGTGCCGGTCCCCGGACTGGAGGTCAAGGAAAACCGGGAGCTCGTCTTCGATGCCCGCGACGCGAGGCTCCTGAACGTGGAAACCGACCACGACGATGCCAGGACGGCCGGAGAGACCTTCACCTTCATCCAGGACCGCCAGGACGGCCGGCAGTGGGGGGCTCGGTTCTCCCTCGACCGCTTCTCGCTGCCGCGGAACGTCCCGCCCGATCCGCTGCGTTTCCGCGTGTCGCCCACCGAGGGGAAGGCACGCGGGTTCCGCTTCGAGATGTTCAGCCAGCTGGCGGCCCTGCGCCCGGACGGCACGTTCACCGACACGCCCTACCAGTACAACCTGCTGCTGCGCAGGGAGGGATCCGTGCCGGGCGCGTTGCGGGTGCGTGATCGCGAGCTGGGCACCGTACGAGCACACCTGGCCACCCTCCGGGCCGACGCCACGGGGGCGTTCGGCGCGGGACCCGTCACCGACGGCCCCGTCGGTTCCTACACCTCGTGGAGCCAGGCGGTCGTGTCGCTGCCCGCCACGCCGACCTGGTACTTCACGCCAGGCGTGCCGTGGCGGCGCTCCATCGAGACGATGCCGTCCGGGCGACTCCACCAGACCGACGAACACGCCGAGGCCGACTCCTACCGGGCCGGCCGTACCGAGAAGGAGCGGTGGAACACGGGCGTCGTCGGCCCGGCCCTGCCGGGCAACGCCACCGTGACCAGGAACGACAAGGCCTTCACGGTCGCGCGCGTACCGCTGTGGCACCCGCCTCGTCCTGGCCGCTCCCTCATGAGCAGCAACTACGGCGGCGGCACCACGACGCTCCTGCGTGACGGCCAGGTCGTGGGAACGGCCGACAAGCTGCCCGGCACGGTGACCTTCCCCGTCGAGTCCGGTCCCGGGCGTTTCCAGCTGGTGCTGGACGGCACGGTCAGCCCCAGTGCCAGCGAGTTGTCCACCAAGGTCAGGACGGAGTGGTCGTTCACCTCTTCGGGTGCCGGTCCCGTGCCGCTGTTCGTGCTACGTGCCTCACCCGAGCTCGACCTGCACAACGCGGCCAGGTCCGGGGTCCTCGTGCTGCCCCTGCGGTTGGAGCGCATGACCGGGGCGACGCGGCCACTGTCCCGCATCGGTGTCGAGGTGTCGCGTGACGGCTCCTCGTGGCGCAAGGCCATAGTCGTGCCCACCGGCAAGGACACCTGGAAGGCGATCGTTCCGATCCTTCCCCGTCAGGGAGAGTTCGCGTCGCTCCGCCTCACGGCGCGCGACACGGCGGGCAACACGGTCAGGCAGACCGTGGAGCGAGCCTTCCGCTTGCGCTGACGCCTCATTCGGTACGTGGCGAGGAGCATGTACTCTCCGACGGCTTCGTCCTGGCCGAACCGCTGCCTCCGCTGCCCGGCCGGGCATGGGCGACGGCGTCGTGAGAGGGCATGCTCGGGCTGCGCCGTCGGGGTTCGCCTTGTCGGGCTCGGAGGGGCGGGTCGGGAGACGCGCCGGTGTCGTCCCAAGGCCCGCCAGGCGCGGCCTGGATGAGCTCGATGAAGGCGGGACCGTCGGCGGAGAAGGCGATGCGGTAGTCACAGTCCCCGATGCGCCCGTCGCGGGGCCGGCGCCAGGTGACCGCGGCGGCGGACAGGTCGCTCATCGCTGCTTGTAGATCAGGAACGGTGAAGCAGACGTGGTGGAAGGTTGACATCGGGTCCTGATGCTCTCGGGTCGAAGAAGCCGAAGACGAAGCAGGCTTGGACACGGCCTCACTGAGTGGGTGCCTCGGCGAGTGAGAGGCTGTTTCCATCCGGGTCCAGGACGACCACGTGACGTACGCCGTTGCTGTAGGTTTCCACCGGTTCGTGGGCGATGCCGCGGGCAGCCAGGCGGGCCAGGATGTCGTCGAGGTCGCTCACCCCGAGCGTGATCACGGCGCAGCCCACC
>NZ_JAAAHR010000201.1:0-16658 GCF_009908215.1 Nonomuraea sp. K271
GGTCGAACGGCGTCTCGATCACGGTGCTCGGCTCGGAGGACGGTGTGGGCACGGCCCCCGTCCGCTGGCCCGGCCCCGACGCCCACACCACCATGGCGACGACCACGACCGCGATGATCCCCACGGCCGCGCCGAGCTGGACGAACAGCTTGCGGTTGGCGGCGGCGGGCGCAGGTTCCAGGTCGCCCGCCTGGTAGATCGCGGTGTCACCGGCCCGGGGGACGGCGAACTGGTACACCTCGGTCGCCCCCGGCCCGGCCTCCGGCCCGCCGCCGGGAGCGCCGGTCATGGGTGGGGCGGCCGGGTTGGCGCGGGGCCTGGCGATGGCCGCCAGCGCCCGCCGGATCGACTCGCCACCGGCCGGCCGCTTGGCCGGGTCCTCGGCGAGCATGGCCAGCACCAGCCGGTCGAGTTCCACGGGGACCTCGGGCCGGTGCGCGCTCGGCGGCGCAGGCTCGCCCCCGCGCGCCGGCGCCGTTCCCGCAGCGCCGGGTCCGCCGGGTCCGCCGCCACCGGGAGTGCCCGCCTCATCGGGTGCGCCCGTCCCGCCGCCGGCGCCACCAGGCGTGTCCGCGACGCCGGGCTGGGCCGGGCCGCCGGAGCCGGGACCGTGGGCGGTGGAGGGCGGGCGGCCGCAGAGGAGCTCGTAACAGACGGTTCCGAGCGCGTACAGGTCGCCGGGAGCCTGCGCCGCCCGCCCCGCGACCCGTTCGGGCGCCACGTACCGCGGGTCGCGGACGGGCGGTTCCTTGCCGTCCATCCCGAACCCGACGGCCTTGAGCACGCCGCTGCCCGCCCGGCGGAAGCTGTGCGGGTCGATCTGGCCGTGCACGACGCCGGCCCGGTGCGCGGCGTCGAGGCCGGCCGCGGCCTGCCCGATGAGGTCGCAGACCTCGACGATCGGCAGCGGGCCCCGCGCGGCCAGCTCCTCCCCCAGGCTGAGGCCGGTGAGGAACTCCATCACGAGGAACGGCGCGCCGTCCTCGTCGCCGACGTCGAGCACCATGGCCACGTTCGGGTGGATGACCTTGGCCACGGCCTGAGCGTGCTGCTTGAGCACTTCTCTGGTGGCGGGGCCCGCCGCCTTGGCGCCGAGGACCTTGACGGCCACGACCCAGTCGGCCCGCGTGTCGTACCCCCGCCACACCTCACCCATCGGCCCGCTGCCGATGCGCTCGTCAAGCCGGTACCGGTCAGCGACCAAGGACGGCGCGCGCTCCGTCGCGTCGGACATATCCCCGCCAATAACTCGAACATCAGTATTTCGACCAACCATAAGGCCACGCAGCCACCGCCGCCCCGCCATCGCCCCGGCTGGCGGGCTTCCCGCCGTCTTGACGTAACGACTATCGTTATTTACGCTTATCGTTATGCCAACACGATGGATCACCCGGCTCGAGACCTTGTTGTCCTTCGCCCTCGTCCTCGGCTGCCTGGGCGCCCTGGCCGCGCTCGCCGCGAACGTGGCGATCACCGTGTCCGGCGCGCCCAAGGGGATATCGATCCCCCTCCGCGTCTTCGACGTGCCCACCTCAGGGCTGGGCGTGGCCGGGGTCGCCGTCGACGGCGTCACCGCCGAGGCCATGGTCCGCCCGCAGGGCGCCTCGCCGCTCGCGGGCCTGCTCTACCTGCTGATGTGGGCGCCGGGAGCGGCCACGGGCCTGTTCGCGCTCTTCACGCTCGTACGGGCGCTGCGCAGGGCGAGGTCGGGCGACCGGGCGCTGTTCTCCGCCACGACGGCCGCCCTCCTGCACAGGATCGGCTGGATCCTGATCGCGGGTTCGTGTGTGTCGGCCGCGCTCGGGATGGTGGCGGAGGCGGCACTCGCCTCCATGGTGCTGACCGAGAGCCATACGTTCTACCCGCCGTCGGACACGTTGCTCTGGGCCGTCGTCGCCGGGTTCGCCGCGCTCGGCGTGTCGGAGATCGTACGGCGGGGCCTGGCCCTGCTCGAAGAGGTCGAGGCCACGGTCTGATGGGCGAGCCGGTCGTCAGGGTGCGGCTCGACGAGCTGCTGAAGGAACGCGGCATGACGCTCACGGAGCTGTCGCACCGCGTGCAGATCACCGTGGTCAACCTGTCCATCCTGAAGAACGGGCACGCCAAGGCGATCCGCTTCTCCACGCTGGCGCGGTTGTGCCAGGCGCTCGGGTGCCAGCCGGGTGATCTGCTGACGTACGAATGACCGGGGGGACGGCGCGGAGAGCGGGCACGCCCGCCGCGCCGTCCCCGGGGCGCGGAGCCTCAGGCCGTGGCCGGCTCCGGGGCGCGCGGCGCGCGGCCGGCGGCGCTGTCGAGGGGCTGCGGTGGCGCGTTGAAGACGGCCTCGTCGAGGCGGCCCTCCGAGCGCGCCACCACGACCGGCACCACCATCTGCCCGGTGACGTTGGTCGCGGTACGGATCATGTCGAGGATCGGGTCGATCGCCAGCAACAGGCCGACGCCCTCGAGAGGCAGTCCCAGCGTGCTGAGCGTGAGCGTCAGCATGACGATCGCGCCGGTCAGCCCGGCCGTCGCGGCGGAACCGACCACCGAGACGAACGCGATCAGCAGGTAGTCGCCCACCCCGAGCTGCACGTTGAACACCTGGGCCACGAAGATGGCCGCCAGCGCCGGGTAGACCGAGGCGCAGCCGTCCATCTTGGTGGTGGCGCCGAACGGCACGGCGAAGGAGGCGTAGCCGCTGTCCACTCCGTTGCGCTCGATGGTGACCTTCTGGGTCAGGGGCAGCGTGCCGACGGAGGAGCGCGAGACGAAGGCCAGCTCGATCGCGGGCCAGGCGTTGCGGAAGAACTGGATCGGGTTGACCTTGCCCCACACCGCCAGCAACGTCGGGTAGACGGCGAGCAGCACGATGAAGCAGCCGACGTAGACGCCGACGCTGAACTTGGCGAGCGGCGCGAGCAGGTCCCAGCCGTAGGTGGAGACGGCCTTGCCGATCAGGCCCGCGGTGCCGATGGGGGCCAGGCGGATGACCCACCACAGCGCCTTCTGCACCAGCTCCAGCACGGAGCGGTTGAGGTTCACGAACGGCTCGGCCTTCTCTCCGACGGCCAGGGCCGCCGCGCCGAGCACGACCCCCAGGAAGACGATCTGAAGGACGTTCACCTCGGTGAAGGCGGTGAAGACGTTCGTCGGCACGATGCCGGTGACGAAGTCGAGCCAGCTGCCGGAGCTCTCGGGCGCCTTGGCCGCCCCGATGTCGAGGGTGATGCCCTGGCCGGGGTTGATCACCAGGCCGAGCCCGATCGCGAACGCCACCGACACGAGCGCGGTGAGCAGGAACCAGAGCAGGGTCTTGGACGCGAGCCTGGCCGCGCCGCTGACGTTGCGCAGGTTGGCCACGCTGACCAGCACCGCGGTGAAGACCAGGGGCGGGACGGCGAGCTTGAGCAACTGGACGAAGATCGCGCCGACCTGGGTCAGCGTCTCGGCGAGCCAGGTCGCGTCCCAGATCCTGGCGACGAACCCGAGCGCGACGCCGGCCACGAGGCCGAGCAGCAACTGCAGGGAGAAGGAAAATCTCTTCACGGGGAGCTCCGAGGTTTCGCGGCATGCCGGTGGGCACGCCCAGGGGGTGGAGGGTCGTAGGCGGAGCGATCAGAGACAGAGTGAGCCGCGCGTCCGGCACAGGTCGATGTGGAGCCGGCCGACCAGGCGTACGAGCACGACAGAGAACCTCACAAACCCCGTAAACTACCCAGTTTATACGGATATTCCCCAGGTTGTGTGATTTAGATCACTATGCGGCGATCTCCTTGATCGTTTCTATGAGCCGTACGCGCTCCTCGTGCGTCCCGCCGAGCGGCGTCACGTTGAGCGTGGTCACGCCCGAGTCCTTCAGTGCCCGCACCCGGTCGCGCACGAATCCCTCACTGCCGATGAGCGACATGTTCTCCAGCAGCTCGGCGGGCACCAGCGCGGCGGCGGCGTCCTTCTGGCCCTCCAGGTAGAGGTCCTGGATCTGCTCGGCCTCCTTCTCGTAGCCGTAGCGCCTGGCCAGGTCGTTGTAGAAGTTCTTCCCCTTGGCGCCCATGCCGCCGATGTAGAGCGCCGCCATCGGCCTGCCGAACTCGCGCAGCCCCGCCACGTCGTCGCCGATCGCCAGCGCCGCCTGCGCGACCACGTCCAGCTCGCCCAGCTCCGGGCCCCGCCTGGCCCTGCCCGCGGCCAGCGATGGGCCCCACACGTCTGCCGCCTTCTCGGGGAAGTAGAAGATCGGCTCCCAGCCCTCGGCCAGCTCGGCGGCCAGCTCGACGTTCTTGGGGCCGATGGCCGCGACCACGATCGGGATGCGGGAGCGTACGGGATGGTTGATCAGCTTCAGCGGCTTGCCCAGGCCCGTGCCCTGACCGGGTGGCAGCGGCAGCGTGTAGTGCCGGCCGTCGTGCTCCAGGCGCTCGCGCCGCCACACCTTGCGGCAGATCTCGATGACCTCCCGTGTGCGTCCCAGCGGCGCGGTGTACGGCACCCCGTGGAAGCCCTCGATCACCTGCGGCCCCGAGGCGCCGAGGCCGAGCGTGAAACGCCCGTCGGAGACGTAGTCGAGGCCCGCGGCCGTCATGGCCAGCAGCGCCGGAGTGCGGGAGTAGATCGGCAGGATGCCGGAGGCGATCTCCAGCCGTTCGGTCCTGGCGGCGATGTAGCCCATCTGGCTGACCGCGTCGAACGAGTAGGCCTCGGCCACGAACACGATGTCCAGGCCCGCCTTCTCGTAGTCGGACAACTCTTCCACCGACTCCTTGAAGCCGCCCGAGTAGTTGAGTGCCATACCGATGCGCATGCCGGGCTCCCACTGACCGAATGATGTTCCGTTCGAGTGGTGACAGGCTATCGTGTCGGCTGTTCGGAGGGGGAGCCGCTAATCTGGATCAGTGCTGAGCCGGATCGTCGTCATCGTCTCGGCCGCGGTGGCCATCGCCCTGGCGGGGCATGGCCTGATCCCGGCGCTGGGCGGATTCACCCCCGTTTTCGAAAGCCTGCTGCCCTGGATGGGCTGGTCGGTTCCCGTGCTGCTCGTGGCCGCCACGCTGGCACGTTCCAAGGCGGCCGGCGCCGCGGCGCTGGTGCCCGGGGTGGTGTGGGCGATGATGTTCGGCTCCACGCTGCTGCGCACACCGCCCGGCGGCCCGAGCGACCTGACCGTCGGCACGATCAACGTCGGCGTGACCAACAACGCCTCGGGCGAGGCCGTGCGCCAGGTGGCCAAGGACCTCGACCTGCTCGCCGCCCAGGAGCTGACCCCGGGCGGACCCGCGGCCAAGCAGCTCAACAAGATGTTCCGCTACCGCTATCCGGTCAGCACGGTGGGTCTCTGGAGCCGCTACCCGATCAAGCAGAGCAAGCCGCTCGACGTGGGCATGGGCTGGCCGCGGGCGCTGCGCGCCGTGGTCTCCACACCCAAGGGCAGGGTGACCGTCTACGTCATGCACCTGGCCTCCGCCAGGCCTGGGCACACCACCTCGCGCGACGCCTCGCTCGCGCAGGCGCGCAGGCTCATCGACGCCGACCCCAGCAAGCGCATCCTGCTGCTCGGCGACCTCAACACCGCCACCACCGACCGGGGCATGCGGGGGCTCACGCCCCCGCTGACCGACGCCCAGAGCGCGGCAGGCAACGGGTTCGGCTTCACCTGGCCGTCGGAGTTCCCCGTCACCAGGCCCGACCACATCCTGTTCAGGGGCATGACGGCGGCCCAGGCGGGCGTGGCCCCCGCGACCGGCAGCGACCACCGCGCGGCCGTGGCCTCACTCCGCCTCTAGCAGGTGCAGGTCCTCCGGCGTGTCGATGTCGGCGGGGTCGCCGTGCCCGTCGCACGGCACCTCGGTGACCAGTTCTGGGTGGGCCCTGACGTACGCCCGCGCGCCCACGTCGCCCTCGGCCAGCTCCGCCACCCCGGCGAAGTGCTCGCGGCCGATCAGCACGGGGTTCCTGCGCCGGCCACCGTAGGTGGCCACGGCCAGCCCCGCGCCCGACGCGATCAGCGCGCGCACCGCGCCCGCGCGGATCAGCGGCTGGTCGACCAGTGCCACCACCACCGACTCCGCCTCCTCGGGCAGCGCGGCCAGCCCCACCCGCAGGGACGAGCCCATGCCGGACGCCCAGCCGGGGTTGCGCACGGTGACCGCGCCCCGCACCTGAACGGTGGCCGCGCCGAGCACCACCACGACGGGATGGCAGCCGCCCTCGTCCAGCAGGCGTACACCCCGGTCGACCAGCCGCTCGCCGGCATATTCCACCAGCGCCTTCGGCGTGCCCAGCCGGGAGCCACGCCCCGCGGCCAGCAGCAGGCCCGCCACCTTGCCGCTCCTCATGGGCCCTCGTGGTGGATGCGGCCCCGCGTGGTGGACAGCGGGGCGCCCGAGCCGCCCCACCGCAGCTGGATCAGCTCGGCGGCGATGGACACGGCCGTCTCCTCGGGGGTGCGCGCGCCGAGGTCTAGTCCGATGGGGGAGCGCAGCCTGGCCAGCTCCTCCTCGGTGAGGCCGGACTCGCGCAGGCGCGCCAGCCGGTCGTCATGGGTGCGGCGCGAGCCCATGGCGCCCACGTAACCGGCGCCGGTCCGCAACGCCACCTCCAGCAGCGGCACGTCGAACTTGGGGTCGTGGGTCAGCACGCAGATCACCGTGCGCTCGTCCACCTCCACGGAGGCCAGGTAGTCGTGCGGCCACTTCACCACCACCTCGTCGGCGTCGGGGAAACGCCTGGCGGTGGCGAAGACGGGCCGGGCGTCGCAGACCGTGACGTGGTAGCCGAGGAACTTGCCCACCCTGGCCACGGCCGCGGCGAAGTCGATGGCCCCGAACACCAGCATGCGCGGCGCCGGCGCGAACGACTGGACGAACACCGCCAGGTCGTCCAACCGGCGCTCCCCCTGGCCGCCGTAGTGCCTGACGCCGGTCAGACCCTGCGCGAGCATGCCGCGGGCGTCGTCGTCCACGGCCTCGTCGAGGCGCTCCAGGCCCAGGCTGCCCGACGAGCGGTCCGGCCAGATGATCCGGCGGGCGCCGACCTGGCCGGGGCCCGAGACGATGGTGGCCACGGCGACCGGCCGGCGCTCCTCCACTGCCGCGGAGATCTCCCCCAGCTCGGGGAACGTCTCCCCCGACACGGGCTCGACGAAGACGTCGATGATGCCGCCACAGGTCAGCCCGACGGCGAACGCGTCGTCGTCGCTGACGCCGTACCGCTGGAGCACGGGCCGGCCGGTCTCCGTGACCACCTCCGTGGCAAGCTCGAACACCGCCCCCTCGACACAGCCTCCCGACACGCTGCCGGCCACCTCGTCGCCGCGCACCGCCATGGCCGCGCCGGGCGGCCGCGGCGCGCTGCTGAACGTGCTGACCACCGTCGCCAGCCCGAACCGGTGCCCCGACCTCCACCACTCCATGATCTCCGGCAGCACGTCACGCATGGGCGAGCCTTTCGCTGAGTTGCTCGAAGGCGGCCAGGCTGTGCCCGGCCACCAGGTCGTCGAGGTGCGGCAGGGCGGCCCGCATGCCGCCGGTGAGCGGCTGGTAGTCCGCGTGCCCCTTGTGCGGGTTGACCCAGATCACCCGGTGCGCCTGCCTGGCCAGCCTGGCCACCTGGGCGCCGAGCAGCGCCGGGTCACCACGTTCCCACCCGTCGGAGGCGATCACCGCGATCGTCCCTCTGGCGCTGTAACGGGCCAGGTATTCGCGCAGTTCCTCCCCCAGGCGGGTCCCGCCGCTCCAGTCGGGGATGGTCCTGGAGACGTCGTTCAGCGCCGTGCCCGGGTCGCGGTGGCGCAACTCGGTGGTGATCGGGGTCAGGCGGGTGCCGACGGAATAGACCCTGGTGGCCCTGGGCTCGCTCCTGACCAGCGCGTGGGCGAAGCGGAGCAGCGTCTCGGCGTACGGGGCCATGGAGCCGCTGACGTCGACGAAGAGCACCACCGTGCGCGGCCTGGTGGTGTGCCTGCGGTGCCTGAGCCGGGCCACCTCGCCCTTCCTGAGGGCGTCGCGGATGGTGCGCCGCTGGTCGAGCACGCCCCGGTGGGCGCTCTCGAACCGGCGCGAACGCCGCCGTGCCCGCCCGGCGCGCAGCAGGGAGAGCATCCGGTGCACCTCGGCCCGCTCGGCCTCCGTCAGCCGGGCCACGTCGCGGTGCCGCAGCACCTCCACGCGGCTCGCCGTGGCCGGCGCCGCCCTCTCGTCGTCCTCGCCGTCCGCGCGCGTCTCGGCCTCCGCGGCGAGGTGCCGGGTGACGCTGGTCGTGCTCGTACGGGCGACGCCCGCCCGCCGCCCGCCGAAGTAGGCGGCGAAGCACCGGTCATAGCGCGGCAGGTCGTCAGGCGTCGCGCACAGCGTGAGCCGCCCGGCCCAGTAGACCTCGCCCTGGTCGCTCACGTCGAGATGGTCGAGTGCCCTCAGCAGGTTCTGGGTGCGCTCGTGGTCGGCCGCGACGCCGGCGGCCCGCAGCGTCCTGGCGAACCCCGTCATGGTGGCGGCCAGCTCATCCATGGGCGAGCAGCCCGTTCCCGAGCACGGTGGCGACGTCCTCGCGGTATTTCAGGGCCGCGCCCAGCGTGGCCGCGGCCCTGCCCGGGTCGAGCTCCTTGGCGCCGAGCGTCAGCAGCGCCTCGGTCCAGTCGAGCGTCTCGGCCACTCCGGGCGGCTTGACCAGGTCGGCCTGGCGCAGCCGCTCGGCCGCCCGCGCCACCTGCATGGCCAGCGTCTCGGTGCAGGCGGGCAGGCGGCGCAGCAGGATCGCGACCTCGCGGTCGAAGCTCGGATGTTCCAGCCAGTGGTAGAGGCAGCGTCTTTTCAGCGCGTCGTGCACCTCCCGCGTCCTGTTGGAGGTCACCACGACCACCGGCGGCGTCGAAGCCCTGACGGTGCCCAGCTCGGGGATGGAGATCGTGAAGTCGGAGAGCACCTCCAGCAGGAACGCCTCGAACTCGTCGTCGGCCCGGTCGATCTCGTCCACGAGCAACACGCTCGGCTGCGTCTCGACGGCCTTCAGCAGCGGTCTGGCGATCAGGAACCGCCGGTCGTAGATCTCCCCTTCGAGCCGGTTCACGTCGGTGATCCCGGCGGCCTCCGCGGCCTTGAGGTGGAGGAGCTGGCGGGCGAAGTCCCAGTCGTACAGGGCCTGGGCCGCGTCCAGCCCCTCATAGCACTGGAGCCTGATGAGCGGCGCTTTCAGCAGCGTCGCGAGGGTCTTGGCCAGCTCGGTCTTCCCGACGCCTGCCTCTCCTTCGAGGAACAGCGGCCTTCCCATCCGCAGCGCGAGAAAGGCCGCCGTGGCCAGCCCTTCGTCCGCAAGGTAGGCGTGGCGGTCGAGGAGCTCGATCAGCTTGTCCGGCGACTCGATGTCCATTGCCTTGATTGTCCGCCGTAGCACGCTTTCAGGCTACGCCGCCCCCCGCCCACCGGCAGAGCCGCCGACCGGCTATTCCTCGCGCGCCTCGCCGCGCTCACGGATCAGCGCCTCGAGCTCCGCCGTGGCCTGGCGGGCGCGAGCCTTCTCCGAGCCCTGGATGCCCATGGCGCCGATCGTGCGTCCGTCGGAGACGTCGATGCGCGGCCACGGGTCGCCCACGAGGAGCGTGACGTCGAGGATCTCCGGCCAGCTGTAGCGGTGGGTGCGTACGGCGTTGACGATCGTGACGCCCTCCTCGTCGGCCACCACCCGCACCCGCCCCAGCAGGTGCAGCACGTAGGCCACCGCGCACCCGAACGCCACGATCGCCACCCGGTCGGGCAGCTTGAACGGCTCGGCGATGAAGATGGCCATGACCACGGCCCCGAGCACGATCAGCACGGCGAATCCGTAGGCGACGATCCTCGCCCGGCGCGGGCGCCAGGTGACGGGCAGGGGCGGAGCGGGCTGCGACACGAGGGAAACCTACCGCACGTTACCGGAGGTCCCGGAGCAGGAGGGCGGTCTCGAGCGCGGCCACGGCCGACTCGTACCCCTTGTCCTCCTTGCTGCCCGGCAGGCCGGAACGGGCGAGCGCCTGGTCGAGCGTCTCACAGGTGAGCACGCCGTTGCCGACCGGCGTGCGCTCGTCCAGCGAGATCCGGGTCAGACCGGAGGTCACCGAGTCGCAGACGTAGTCGAAGTGGGCGGTCTCGCCCCTGATGACCGCGCCCAGCGCCACGACGGCGTCGCAGCGGCGGGCCAGCGCCTGGGCCACCACCGGAATCTCCAGCGACCCGGGCACCCGCACCACCGTCGCCACGGCGCCGCTGTCGTCGCACGCCTGCACCGCCCGCGCCACGAGCTGGTCGGTGATCGTGGCGTGCCAGCTCGCCGCCACCACGCCCACCGTCAGCCCGGACGCGTCCGGCGCCGGCGCCCCCGGCCGTCCTTCACCGCTCATGACGCCTCCCCGGATGTCGCGATGTCATGGCCCAGCCGGTCGCGCTTGGCCCGGAGGTACCGTTCGTTGTGGGCGTTCATGGCCACCGGCATGGGCTCACGGCCGAGCACCTTGATGCCGTAGCCGTCCATGCCCTTCAGCTTGGCCGGGTTGTTGGTGAGCAGCCGCACCGACTTCACCCCGAGGTCGGCGAGGATCTGGGCCGCGTTGGAGAACTCGCGCGCGTCCACCGGCAACCCGAGCTCCACGTTGGCGTCGACGGTGTCGCTGCCGTTGTCCTGCAGGCTGTACGCCCTCAGCTTGGCCAGCAACCCGATGCCCCTGCCCTCGTGACCGCGCAGGTAGACGACCACGCCGCGGCCCTCACTCGCGATGGCCGCCATCGCGTGGTCGAGCTGCACCCCGCAGTCGCAGCGCAGCGAGCCGAACACGTCGCCGGTCAGGCATTCGGAGTGGGCCCTGACCAGGATGTTCTCGCCGCCGGCCAGGTCGCCGTAGACGAGGGCCACGTGCTCGCCGCCGTCGAGCGCGCTGGCGTAGCCGTAGGCCCGCCACAGGCCGTGAGCGTTGGGCAGCCGCGTCTCGGCGACCCGGGTGACCATGCTCTCCTCGCGCCGGCGGTGGTCGACGAGCTGCTCGATCGAGACGAGGGCCAGGTCGTGCTCGTCTGCGAAGCGGCGCAGCTCGGGCAGCCTGGCCATGGTGCCGTCGTCGTTGACGACCTCGGCCAGCGCGCCCGCCGCCGACAACCCCGCCGCCCTGGCCAGGTCGACCGCCGCCTCGGTGTGGCCGCGCCTGGCCAGCACGCCGCCCTCGCGGTAGCGCAGCGGGAAGACGTGGCCGGGGCGTACGAGCTCCTCGGGCTCGGTGGCGGAATCGGCGAGCGTGCGGATGGTCCGGGCCCGGTCGGCGGCGGAGATGCCCGTGGTGACGCCGTCGCGCGCGTCCACGGTGATCGTGTACGCCGTGCGCATGCGCTCCGTGTTGTGGAACACCATGAGCGGCAGGCCGAGCCGGTCGAGTTCCTCGCCCTCCATGGCCACGCAGATCATGCCGCTGGTGTGCCGGATCGTGAACGTGCACAGGTCGGGCGTGGCCTTGGCGGCGGCGAAGATGAGGTCGCCTTCGTTCTCCCTGCTCTCGTCGTCGACGACCACGACGGGTTTGCCGGCGCGGATGTCCTCGACGGCGCGTTCGATGGGGTCGAGCGTGATGTCGTTCACGGGGCCACCGCCACCTGGAGCCGGGTCGTGCGGGATTCTCTCAGCCACTTCACGAACCCGACGAGCACCAGCACGAAGAACACGGCGTACACGTATCCGGAGACCACCAGTCCCGAGTAGAACGCCACCGGTACCCCCACGAGGTCGACGGCCACCCATACGATCCAGAAGTCCACCAGCGCCCTGCCCTGGGCCCAGGTGGCCATCGCGCTGCCGACGAAGATGTAGGCGTCGGCGGCCACCAGGAGGGCGCCCTCGGGCAGCGGCACCTTGGCGCCCCACGACAGGCCCGTGACATAGAAGTGCAGGCCGACCGCGGCGGTGCCCAGCACCATGCAACCGATCAGGACGAGTCGTTCCCACCACTGCGCCGGGCGGACGGCCAACTGCCTGCCGTTCTCGGTGCCACGCCGCCAGGCCCACCATCGGTAGATCGCCAGCCCGGCGAACATCGCCTGCTTGAGCGCGTTGCCGGTGATGTGCGCGTTGACGGAGGCCACGAACAACAACACCGCGCCGGTGAACTGGACCGGCCACGTCCACATCGACTTGCGGATGGCGAGCAGGACCGTCGACAGGGCGGCGATGTTGCCCACCAGGTCGGTCCACAACACACGGGTGCCGAATATCTCAAATCCGGCGTTTGCCCAGTTCACTGCCTGGCCACCAGCCTCTCCACATATTTGGCGATCACGTCGACCTCGATGTTCACCACGTCGCCCACCTGACGGTCGCCCAGAGTGGTGAGCTTCAACGTGGTCGGGATGAGGCTCACGCCGAAGCTTTCGTCGTCAACCGTCGTGACCGTCAGGCTGATTCCGTCGATTGCGATCGAGCCCTTCTCCGCGACGTAGCGGGCGAGCGGCCGCGGCAGCGAGAACCGCACGTCGTCCCAGCTCTCACCCGGCTCCCTGGACAGCAGCGTGGCGGTGCCGTCCACGTGGCCCTGCACGATGTGGCCGCCCAGGCGCTGGTCGGCGCGTACGGAGCGCTCCAGGTTGACGGCGGAGCCCTCGGTCAGCGTGCCCAGCGAGCTGCGGTCGAGCGACTCCCTGATCACGTCGACGGTGAACACGTCGCGCTCGGCCGTCACGACCGTGAGGCACACGCCGTTGACCGCGATCGAGTCGCCGTGGCGGGCGTCGGAGGTGACGAGCGGCCCGCGTACGGACAGCAGGGCGCCGCCTCCCGTCCGCTCGATGGCCACGACCTCGCCCTTTTCCTCGATGATTCCGGTGAACATCACTGCTCCCTGCTGGATGGGTGGGCGGGCCGCGCGATCAGCCGAAGATCCGGCCCGATGAGGGAAAAGTCATCAAAGGTCAGGCGGTGGACGTCGCCGATCGTGCCCACCCCCGCCGCGCCGAGCGCGGCCTTGCCCGAGCCGAGCAGCGCGGGCGCCACGTAGGCGAGCACCCGGTCGGCCAGGCCCTGCCTGACGAACGAGCCGGCCAGCGTGGGGCCGCCCTCCAGGAACACGCCGACCACCTCGCGCGCGGCCAGCTCACGCAGCAGGGCGCCCAGGTCGAGGCCGCCTTCGTGGCGGGGCAGGCGCAGCAGGTCGGCCTTGAGCGGGGTGCGGGCGTCCTCGGCCACCGCGACGAGCGTGGGCGCCTTGTCGTCGAGCACCCTGGCGTGCTGAGGGGTGTGGCCCTCGGTGTCGATGACGACCCGCAACGGCGTCCGACCGCTTCCGTCACGCACCCGGGCGGTGAGGCCGGGGTCGTCGGCCAGGACGGTGCCGATCCCGGCCACGATGGCGTCGGCCGCGGCGCGCATCCGGTGCACGTCGGCCCGCGCCTCAGGGGAGGTGATCCACTGGCTGGTGCCGTCCTCGGCGGCCGACCTGCCGTCGAGGGTCGCGGCGAACTTCCAGGTCACGTGGGAACGCCCGAGCCGCGCGTACGTGAGCCACTCCTCGTTGCCGCGCTCGGCCGCGCCGGCGAGCACGCCGGACGTCACGGACACCCCGTGCGCCCGCAGCCGCGCGGCGCCGCCCGCGGCCTTCGGGTTGGGGTCGGTCACCGCGATCACCACCCGCGCGACCCCCGCGTCGAGCAGGGCCCGGCTGCACGGACCCGTCCGGCCGGTGTGGTCGCACGGTTCGAGGGTCACGTAGGCGGTGCCGCCGCGGGCGCGCTCTCCCGCCTGCGCCAGCGCGGCGACCTCGGCGTGCGGGCCGCCGGCGTAGGCGTGGAAGCCCTCGCCCGCCACCTGGCCGGCCGCGTCGAGCACGACGCAGCCCACGACGGGATTGGGACTGGTGCTGCCGTGCCCGTGTCCGGCCAGCTCGACGGCGCGCGCCATGTGCGCGGCGTCCTGCTCGGGAGTCTCCACCCGGGTCTCCTACTCGCCAGTAGCTTCTCGCCACGGCGGGCCCCGGGGGACGTGCGATGGTGCACCCGTGCACCACAGCAGGCGCCCGGCTGGGACACCGGACACCTCGCGCGCTTCCTCCCATCCGGACTTTAACCGTCGGTCCCGGAATTACACCGGGTCAACCGGCCGATGGCATCGGCCGGGTCGCGGACTGTCACCGCCGGTTCGGACTTTCACCGACCCCGGAGCACGCTAGCTCTTCTACCAGTTTGCCATGCCCTGATCCGGGCGCGCGACCGCCCCGGGCGAAATGACCAACCGACCGCTTGGTCCGCCCGTTACGCGGCCATGATGCGCTGCGCGCGCTTGGCCGCCGGGCTGTGCAGGACGTGCCCGGGAACCAGCCCGAGCCCCGTGTGCAGGGTCCGCAGCGTGGCCGTCGCCCACAGGTCGCCGACCGGCGTGGCGGGCAGCCCGTACAACCGCCGCGCCCAGCGCGGCAGCGTGGCGAACGCGAGCAGCGTCAACGCCGGCATCGCCGGCTTGAGCGGCGTGAGCAGCGCGGGCAGGGGGGCGTTGAGCGACAGGCGCAGCGGATGGGCCGCCTCGGGGACGAAGCGCAGGCCTGGCCGCTCGGCGTCGATGTACGCGCGCAACTCCGCCACCGAGCCGGGCACCTCCTCGGCCCGCAGCCCCACCACCTCGGCCGCCCGCCGCCACTCCGCGACGAACGCGTCGGCCTCGTCGTCCGTCAGCCGCACCCCCGCTCTGCGGGCGACCGACAGGTAGGAGTCGACCTCGCCGACGTGCACCCAGCGCAGCGCGTCGGGCTCGTCGAGGCGGAACGTGGTGCCGGTGTCGGGGTCGTGGGCGGTCAGCTTGGCATGGATCTTGCGTACGCGGCGGCCGGCCCGCTCGACCTCGGCGCGGGTGCCGTAGGTGCGCACGCGTACGAACTCGGTCGTGCGGACGAACCTCGACCAGGCTTCGTTCGGATCCATGAGCGCGGAGTTCTGCAGCACCCCGCGCATCGCCCTCGGGTGCAGCCCCTGCATCAGCAGGGCGCGAATGCCGCCCACCAGCAGAATCGGCTCGCCCATCACCCGCCACGTCACCGAGCGGGGCCCGAAGATGCCATGGTCGCCCATAAGTGAATAGTTACCCAGACAGCGGGCACTTCATGTCACGCGCCGGCCCGCTCGGCCGCGGCCCGAAGCTCGTCGATGGCGGCCGCCGGGTCGGACGCGCCGTAGACGGCGCTGCCCGCCACGAACACGTCGGCGCCCGCCTCGGCGCAGCGCTCGACGGTCTCGCCGTCCACGCCACCGTCCACCTGCAGCCACACGTGCCCGCCGTGCTTGTCGACGAGCTCGCGTGCCCGCCGCAGCTTCGGCAGCACCACGTCGAGGAACTTCTGCCCGCCGAACCCCGGCTCGACGGTCATCAGCAGCAGCATGTCGACCTCGCCCAGCAGGTCCTCGAACGGCTCGACGGCCGTCGCCGGGTTGAGCGCGAGACCCGCCCGCGCCCCGAGCGCGCGAATCTCGCGCAGTGTGCGGACAGGGGCACGGGACGCCTCCGCGTGGACGGTGACGCTGCCGGCGCCCGCCTCCGCGTATTGTGGCGCCCAGCGGTCGGGCTCGGCGATCATGAGGTGGCAGTCGAGCGGCTTGTCGGTCGCCTTGCGCAGCGACTCGACCACGGGCAGCCCCAGGGTGAGATTGGGCACGAAGTGGTAGTCCATCACGTCGACGTGCAGCCAGTCGGCGTTGGGCACGGCGGCGGCCTCGTCGGCGAGCCTGGCGAAGTCGGCGGCGAGGATGCTGGGCGAGATCTGTACGGCCATGATGAGCCAGTCTATTGAACCGGCTGAACCTGTCTGGCAGGCGACATCAGCCCGAGCCTGATGAACAGCACCGGCGCCCCCAGCTGCACCCAGAGCGCCAGCAACACGTACCCGGCATACAGCACCACCCCGGTCTGCGGCAGCAGCTCGCGCATCACGTAGAAGACGGCCCCGGCCACTAGCATGCCGAGCAGCCAGCGGGCGGCGCGCACGCCCGCCGGCCCGCCCACGTCGAACCAGCCGATCCGGTGCATGACCGAGGCGCCCACCAGCGTGCCGGCCAGCAGCCCGGCGAGGATGACGACCCGGTCGAGGTTCTCGGGGTCGATGGCGCCGGCCGTGCTCCACGCGGGGGGCGGCGACCAGCCGGCGTAGGAGGCGTTGATGAGCGCGGCGGCGCCGATCAGCACGAACGACAACGCCGCGGAGGCGGTCAGCTGCGCCCACAGCGCCTGCCGCCGCCACCACACCATGGCCGGGCGCTCCAGCTTCACGACGAGCACCAGCACGGCCAGTCCGAACATCACCCCCGTCACGACGTCGGAGATGAAGTGCACGCCGAGGTAGACCCGGCTCACGCACACCAGCCCGACGAGCCCGCCCGCCGCCCACCACGCCCACGGCCTGCCCGACAGCCAGGCGAGCCGGCCGAGCCCCGCCGTGCCGCTCTGGGCGTGCCCCGACGGCAGCCCGAACGCGCCCTCCAACGACAGCGGGCGGACGCGCCCGTCGACCCAGTACGGTCGCGGCTGGTGCCAGGCCAGCTTGGCGAGCGCGTTCGTGGCCGCCGCCACCATCACGGTGAGGCCGAGGCGCAGCGCGAGCGCGGGGTTGACGCACCAGTAGAGCAGAGGCAGGCACAGCAGGTAGAAGGTGTCGGTGCCGAGCGCCGACATCAGCTTCATCACCGGCAGCACCCACT
>NZ_JAAAHR010000202.1:0-16508 GCF_009908215.1 Nonomuraea sp. K271
ACCTGCGCGTGCGCCGCGCGGTACGGGCATGTCGGTACGGGACAGCCGGACACCCCCGCGCGGCGCGTGGGGGTGCGGTGGTGACGGTCAGGCGGGGCAGGTGCTGCCGTCGTCGGGCACCTTGCCCTCCACCAGGTACGCGTCCACCGTCTTCATGACGCACCCGTTGCCGCTGAGGTAGGCGCCGTGGCCCTCGCCCTCGTAGGTGAGCAGGACACCGGTCTTGAGCTGTTCGGTGAGAGCGGGGGCCCACCGGTACGGCGTGGCCGGGTCGCCCTTGGTGCCGACCACGACGATGGGCGCGGACCCTGTCGCGTCGATGCGCTTGGCCTCGTCGTTGCCGGGCACCGGCCAGTGCGCGCACGACTCGCCCGAACCCTCGACCGACAGGATGGGGAAGATCTTCTTGATCTTGGCGTTGGTCCTGGCGGTCTCGGCGGCCGTGGGCCGGTCCGCGTTGTCGACACAGTTGATGGCCTGCAGGCTCGTCATGACCGTCGAGTAGGTGCCGTCGGCCTTGCGGCCGGTGTAGGAGTCGGCCAGGGCGAGCAGCGCTGTGCCGTTCCCCTTGAGCGCCGCGGCGGCGGCCTGTTCCAGCATCGGCCAGGTCGCCTTGGCGTACAGCGGGGTGATGACGGCGAGCTGGGCCATGCTGTAGGTGAGTTCGCGGTCGCCGACCTTGAGCGGTTCCTTCTTGAGCTTGTCGAGCAGGTCCTCGACGGTCTTCTCGACGGCCGCGGGGTCGGCACCGAGTTCGCAGCTCTGTGCCACGCAGTCCTTGGCGAACGCGTCGAAGGCCTGGTCGAAGCCGGTGGCCTGGATGACGGCGCGCTCATCGAAGGTCACCGTCGGGTCGAAGGCGCCGTCGAGGACGAACCGGCCGACGTTCTTGGGGAAGTGGGTGGCGTAGACGGCGCCGAGGTGGGTGCCGTAGGAGAAGCCGAGATAGTTGAGCTGCTTGTCGCCGACCGCGCCTCTGATGAGGTCGAGGTCCTTGGCGGCGTTCACGGTGCCGACGTGCGGCAGGATCTTGCCGGAGTCCTGCCGGCAGGCCTGGGCGAACTCCTTGGCCGCCTGGTCCGCGTCGGCCTCCGCCTCGGCGGACAGGAGCTTGTCGACCTGGCCCCCGCACTTGACGCCGGCGCTGCGCTCGACGCCGCGCGGGTCGAAGCTGACCAGGTCGTAGCGCTGGTTCAGGCCGGCGAAGGCCCGGCCGGCCATCGCCAGCGTGTCCACTCCCGACGCGCCGGGGCCGCCGAAGTTGAACACGAGCGAGCCGAGCCGGTCGCCCGTGGCCTTCATGCGGATCAGGGCGAGGTCGATCTTCTCGCCGGCGGGATCGGCATGGTCCAGGGGGACCTGGATCGTGCCGCACTCGGTGCCGGCGGCGGGGGTGACCGGCTTGCCGTCAGGGCCCACCAGATCCGTGCACCGGGCCCAGGCCACGCTTCCCGTGTCCGTGTCCTTGGCGGCGTCCTTGGCGGCCGGGGCGGGCTCGCCGGTGCTGCCGCAGGCCGTGAGAACCGCCGCGCCCAGGAGGAATGTCGCTATGGGCTTCTTCATGCCTATAAGCATGGTTCACCGGAGATGTGCTGACGTAGTGGGTTGAGACACCACTTAGCTGTGACTTCGGGGAACGGCGGGAGATGACGAATGTCAGCGCGTACGGACGACTCCGGTCACTCCCGGCCGGGTCTGCGCACGAACCAGATGCCGAACAGGCCGAAGGCGACCCCGGTCACGCAGGTCCAGATCCACCACGTGTTCTCCGGGGCGGGGCGGAAGAGCAGCAGGGCTACCAGGGCGACGGCCCAGACGGCGGTGCCGACGGCCACGGCGGCGGTGTCGTTGGTCTCGATCGGCTCAGGGTCGGGGTGCCACTCCTGCTTCACGTGTCCACCCTAGCTTGCAATAGGGTCTCGAAATCATTACTGGCTCTTTCCGCAGCTCACCGCGACTGCCACTGTTCGCGTCGTGAGCGACACACGTAACAAAATAGATCGTTTCTTCGCAATCTCGGCACGAGGTTCCACGCTCTCCCGCGAGGTGCGGGGCGGCCTGGCCACGTTCTTCACCATGGCCTACATCGTGGTGCTGAACCCGATCATCATCGCCACCGGCACGGATGTGGAGAAACAGGTCATCGGCGACGGCACCACGCCGAACGTGGCGCTGGTCGCGGCGGGGACCGCCTTCGTGGCGGGCGTGCTGACGATCCTCATGGGCGTCATCGCCCGGGTGCCGTTCGCCATGGCGGCCGGGCTCGGCCTGAACGCCTTCGTCACCTTCAACCTGGCCAGTGTGATGACGTGGGAGGAGGCCATGGGCCTGGTCTTCCTCGAAGGCGTCATCATCGCCGTCCTGGTGCTGACCGGGCTCAGGGTGGCGGTGTTCCGGGCCATTCCCGCACAGCTCAAGACCGCGATCAGCGTCGGCATCGGTTTGTTCATCGCGCTGATCGGTTTCGTGGACGCCGGGTTCGTACGGCGGGTGCCGGCGGGGCCGCCGCTGGAGATGGGCATCGGGGGCAACCTCACCTCGTGGCCGATCTTCGTGTTCGTGGTCGGGCTGCTGGCGACGGCGGCGATGGTGGCGCGGAAGGTCAAGGGCGCGATCCTGCTCGGCATCGTGGGCACGACCGTGCTGGCGATCATCGTGGAGTTGCTCACCAGGTCGGGCGCGTTCTCGGCCGAGAACCCCGGCGGCTGGCAGCTGAACGTGCCCACGATGCCCGAACAGGTCCTCGGCTTCCACAACCCGCTGGTGCTGTTCACGGAGTTCGACCCCTTCGGGGCGTTCAGCCGGATCTCGGTGTTGCTGGCCGTGTTGTTCGTCTTCACTCTGCTCATCACCGACTTCTTCGACACCATGGGGACCATGGTGGGCGTCGGTCGCCAGGCGGACCTGATCCAGGAGGACGGTACGCTCCCGCGTACGAAGCAGATCCTGCTCGTCGACTCGATCGGCGCGGCGGCGGGCGGCGCGGGCTCCGTCTCCTCCAACACCACCTACATCGAGTCGGCCGCAGGAGTCGGCGAGGGCGCGCGTACGGGGCTGGCGAGCGTGGTCACCGGCGTGCTGTTCCTGGTGGCGACCTTCTTCGCGCCGCTCGTCACGGTGGTGCCGTACGAGGCCGCGGCCCCCGCGCTGGTCGTCGTCGGCTTCCTGATGATGACGGCGATCCGCGACATCGACTGGAACGACTACGAGATCGCCATCCCGGCGTTCCTCACCGTCGTGGTCATGCCCTTCACCTACTCGGTCTCGAACGGCATCGGCGCCGGCTTCGTCAGCTACGTGTTGATCAAAGTGGTGCGGGGCAAGGCGAGGGAGATCCATCCGCTGCTGTGGGCGGTCACGATCCTCTTCGTGCTCTACTTCGCGATCGGCCCGATCCGCGCGCTCTTCGGTGTCTGACCAGGTGGAAGCCGTCCTGCGCGTGCAGGGCGGCTTCCTGGTATCCAGGAGGGCAAGAACCGATTAGGGAAATATCCTGGCTTCCCCTATAGTTAGCAAAGGTAATGACTCATGCTAACCAAACCCCAGCACAAGACGGACCTGCGCAGCGACGCAGGCCTGGCTTCGGCCTTGCGCGTTTCTATGGCAAGGCTGACCAGGCGCCTACGACGACAAGCAGCGGCACACTCGCTGACGCCCACCCAGTTCGCGACGCTCGCCGCCGTGGAACGGCATTCCGGGATAACCCCCGGCGAATTGGCCGAGCTCGAGAAGGTGCAGCCGCCCTCGATGACGCGCGTGATCGCCAAGCTCGAGGAGCGCGGCCTGGTCGCGCGCACGCCGCACCCGACCGACCGGCGCCAGGTGACCGTGACCGTGACCGAGGCCGCCGAGAAACTCCTGAAGGAGGAGCGACGCCGCAAGGAGGCGTGGCTGACACAGCGGTTGAAAGACCTGTCCTCCGAGGAGAGGGCGATTCTGCGGCAGGCGGCACCCATTCTGGAGAAGCTCAGCCGGATATAGAGGAGCCTGACGAACCCAGGACCGGGATGTTCCGGTCGCTCAGGGTTTACAACTACCGCATGTTCGCAGCCGGGGGCGCGGTCTCCAACGTCGGCACCTGGCTGCAGCGCACCGCCCAGGACTGGCTGGTGCTCGACCTGACCAACGGCAGCGCGGCGGCGCTCGGCACCGCGACCGCGCTGCAGTTCCTGCCCATGCTGCTGTTCGGCATGTTCGGCGGCGTGCTGGCCGACCGCTATCCCAAGCGGCCCATCCTCGTCACCGCCCAGGTGCTGATGGCCTCGCTCGCGCTGACCATAGGCGTGCTGACGATGACCGGCGCGGCCCAGGTGTGGCACGTGTACGCGATGGCGTTCCTGCTCGGCATGATCTCCTGCGTCGAGGTGCCGACCCGGCAGGCGTTCGTGGTCGAGATGGTGGGCCGTAACGATCTGCCCAACGCGATCGCCCTGAACAGCTCCATCTTCAACCTGGCCCGTGTGGTCGGCCCGGCGCTCGCCGGTCTGCTGATCTACGTGCTGGGCGGGACCGGCCCGATCTTCCTGATCAACGCGCTGACGTTCGGCGCGGTGATCTCCAGCCTGGTCTTCATGCGCAGGTCGGAGCTGAACGTCTCCGAGCCCGTGCCAAGGGCCAGAGGCCAGCTCCGCGAGGGGCTGCGCTACGTGGTGCGGCACGAGGAACTGCTTATGCCTGTGCTGCTCATCGGGTTCGTGTCGATGTTCTCGCAGTCGTTCTCGATGTCGATCGCGCTCATGGCGCGCGAGGTGTTCCAGGCCGGCGCGTCCTCGTTCGGCCTGGCCTCCAGCATGTTCGCGGTGGGCGCGCTCGGAGGGGCGCTGCTGGCGGCGCGCAGGGCGCGGTTGTCGCGCAAGGTGCTCTTCGCCGGGGCGATCGGCTTCGGCCTGTTCCAGATAGCGACGGCGCTGGCCCCGTTCTACCCCGTCTACCTGCTGCTGCTGGTTCCCACCGGCATCGCGTTGATCACCATCAACACGGCCGCGAACGCCAGCGTCCAGCTCGCCACCTCCCCCGACATGCGGGGGCGGGTCATGGGCATCTACATGCTCGTCTTCACCGGCGGGGCGCCGCTCGGGGCGCCGCTCATCGGCTGGCTGTCCGAGCTGGGCGGGCCGCGGGCGGGCGTCATGCTGTCGGGCGTGCTCGTCCTCGCGGGCACGGGACTGGCGGTCCTCGTGACACGGCTGATCAGCCGGCGGGTACGCAGGCCGAGCCTCGCCACGGCCTGAGTGACCGGCCCCGGCCACGGGGCACAATCGGATGGCATGAGGCTCTTCGCGGCCCTGGTGCCGCCCGACGAGGTGCTGGACGAGCTCTCCCGCGCGATCGCGCCGCACGTCGGGCAGGTGCCGGGCCTGCGCTGGCCCGGCCGGGCCACCTGGCACATCACGCTGGCGTTCTTCGGCGAGGTGCCCGAGCGGGCGCTGCCCGAGCTGGAGTCGCGCCTGGCCCGCGCCGTACACCGCCACAGCGCGCTCGACCTGGCCCTCGACGGGTTCGGCGGGTTCTCGTCCGCCCGCAGGGCGCGGGTCCTGTGGGTGGGCGTCACGGGCGACTCCATGACCCGGCTCGCCCACTCCGTCAAGGCGGGCGCCCGCAGGGCGGGGGCCGCGCAGACGGACGGCAAACGGTTTCACCCGCATCTGACGCTGGCCAGGGCCAAGACGGAGACGGACCTCCGCCCGCTGATCGAGTCGCTGTCGGGATTCAGCGGCTCGCCGTGGCGGGCGGAGCACGTCCGTCTCGTCCGCAGCCACACAGGACCCCAGGTGAGGTACGAGTCACTCGCCGAATGGGCGCTCGCATCCTCCGGGCGGGGCTAGGCTCCAGGGCGTGGACCGTCCTCGCTCCTGGTTGCTGCCCATCGTGCTCGGCCTGCTGCTGCTGATCGTCGTGATCGGCACGCTGCTGACCTGAGCCTCACCAGGCGTAGTCCTCCGGCGCGGTGCGGTGGCCGGGGAAGATCTCGTCCAGGCGGGCCAGGGCGTCCTCGTCCAGCTCGACCTCCAGGGTGCGCATGCTGCCGTCGAGCTGCTCCAGCGTACGCGGGCCGATGATCGGCGCGGTGACCGCGCGCTGCTTGAGCAGCCAGGCGAGGGCCACATAGGCGGGGTCCTCGTTCAGCTCGTCGCAGAACTTCTCGTACTGCTCGATCTTGTCGCGGTGCTTCTCGAGCTGCTTGACCATGGTGTCCGAGGCCGAACGGCCCTTGTCGATCTTGCGCAGCACGCCACCGAGCAGGCCGCCGGCCAGCGGGCTCCACGGGATCACGCCGAGTCCGTAGTCCTCACAGGCGGGCAGCACCTCAAGCTCGACCGCGCGGGTGAGCAGGTTGTAATGCGACTGCTCGCTCACCAGCCCGTTGAAGTTGCGCCGGGAGGCGCTCTCCTGGGCCTTGGCGATGTGCCAGCCGGCGAAGTTCGACGACCCCACGTAAATGATCTTGCCCTGCTGTCGCAGGACGTCCATGGCCTCCCAGAACTCGTCGAACGGGGTGTTCCTGTCGATGTGGTGCGCCTGGTAGATGTCGATGTAGTCGGTCTGCAGCCGCTTGAGTGAGGCGTCGCAGGCCTTGCGGATGTTGAGCGCCGACAGCTTCTGGTCGTTCGGCCACTCGCTCATCCCGCCGTACAGCTTGGTCGCGATCACCGTCTTCTCCCGGCGTCCGCCGCCCTGCGCGAACCACCGGCCGATGATGTTCTCGGTGATGCCTTCGCCGAGCTTCCAGCCGTACACGTTGGCGGTGTCGAAGAAGTTGATCCCCAGCTCGTGGGCCCTGTCCATGATCGCGAAGGAGTCTTCCTCCGTGGTCTGCGGGCCGAAGTTCATCGTGCCGAGGCAGAGCGGGCTCACGTGGAGCCCGCTGCGTCCGAGATTGACGTAGTCCATGCTTCCAACCCTAAGTACCTGGAGTGCGCTCCAGGCCATAGGCTTCATTCGTGATCTACAGAGAAATGGGGCACTTCCCGCCGCGCTGTCTCCCCTCGTGATCGCCCTGCTCAGGGCGGCCGTCCCGCTCTTCCTGGCCATGGTGACGGGCATGTTCGGCTCGCTGGTGGTCACGTCCGTGCTCGGCCGGTACGACACCGTGGCCCTCGCCGCCTTCGCCGTCATGACCGCCGTGCTCAACCCGACGTCCGCCACAGTGCAGGGAGCGCTGCGCGGGCTCGGGCCGTTCGTCGCCCAGCACAAAGACTCGCCCGCGACGGCCGTGCCGATCGTGCGGGACGCGCGCTGGCTGGCCATGGCCGCCGGCACGGTGGGCGCGCTCGCGGTGATCTGCGTTCCGCTGCTGGCGCACGCCACGGGGGTGCCCGGCGAAGTGGTGCGCGAGCTGGGCGCGCTGCCGTACCTCGTCGCGGTCTACCTCCTCGTCTTCGCCTCGACGGGCGGCGCGAGCACCATCCTGGTGGCGCTCGGGCACCACCGCAGCGTGCTGTGGCCGACCCTGACGTTCGGGCTGCTGCTGAGCGTGCTCACCGTGGCGCTGGTGCCGCCGCTCGGGTTGACCGGGGTGGGCATCGCGTGGGTGGTCGGGGGAGTCGCGGCGGCGGTCGTGGCGAGTCTCCTGCTGCGCCGCGCGCTCGGCGGCCCCATCGGGCAGGCCAGGCCCCGGATCGGCGAGATCGCCACGCTGGCGAGGGTCAGCGTGCCCCTGGCGGGCACCGTACTGATCAAGTTCGGGGTGCTCGGAGTCGTCACTCTCGCGGCGGGCGGGACCGGCGCGCGCGACACCGCCGCGCATGCCGTGCTGACCATGCTCACCGCGTTCATGATGATGGCCTCGCTCGCCATCGGGCAGGTCTCGGTGCCGGAGATCGCCCGCGCCGCCGACCCGGCGGCGGCGCGCCGGGCCAACAGGAGCGCGGCCCTGCTCGCGCTCGCCGCCACGCTCGCAGGGGCGGGACTGCTGCTGGCGTTCGGCTCGCCGCTGGTCACGCTGTTCAGCGACGACCCGGCGGTACGCGAACGCGTGCTCGCGCTGCTGCCGCTGATGACGCTGGCGGCGGTGGCCGACGCGGCCCAGGCGGTGCAGGGAACCGGCCTCACCGCGCTCAAGCGTTCGGGGGCCAGCCTGGGCTACTTCGCCATCGGGTACGGGCTCCTGGTCCTGGCCGCCGTTCCCGTGGCCAGGACCTGGGGCATCACCGGGCTGTGGGTGGCCATGGCGGTGGCCAACGTGCTGCTGGTGGGGCTCCAGGGCACCGGTTTCCACCGCCACAGCGCCAAGGTGGCTGGTTAGGGCTCAGGAGCGGCACTGACCCGCGCTGGTGAGCTGAGAGGCCGTGGCCCAGTAGCCGGAGGTCGTCTCCACCCGCCCGCCCTCGGCTGAGCCCTGGTAGACGCTGATGATGTTCCCGGCCTTCCACGTCCCGTTGTAGCGAGGGGTGTTGGGGCCCCGCCATCTGGGAGTCTCCCGCTTCACCTCGAAGGGACAGATGACGGCCGCGGCCGCGGCCGTGGCCGAGGCGGTGGCGCTTGCGGCGGGCGCGGCGACCAGCGCGGCGCCTCCCGCCATCACGGTAGCGGCGAGCATCACAGCAAGACGGTTCGCTTTTGTGATCATGTCGCCAGGTTAGGACGCGGCCGGTTCGGTGTCGTTGGCGCTGAGTAGCGAGATTCTTGGCGCTGCATCCACTCCGGCGTGCGTTCCCGGGCCTGTCGTGCGGACCGGGTGGCCGGAGGGTGGGGCATGATGGCCGCGTGGGGGATGTCGTGATCAGGGTGCTCGCGGTCGTCACGGCGATCTGCTGTCTGTCCGCCGTTCCCGCCTACGCGGCGGACGACGGCACCGAGAAGCTCTTCACCTTCCGCGATCCCGGGATCACGGAGTCCAGCGGGCTGGCCGTGTCGCCGACGCACGACGGCGTCTACTACACGCACAACGACAGCGCCGCCGCCCCCACCTTCTACGCCGTCGACGGGACGGGCCGTACGAAGGCGACCTTCCAGGTGCAGGGCGCCCAGGCGCGGGACTGGGAGGCGATGGCGGCGTCCAAGGACCCGGAGACGGGCCGGGGCGTGCTCTGGTTTGCCGACATCGGCGACAACCTGGACGGCGCCTGGCCCGACATTTCCGTTTATCGCGTCATGGAGCCGCGAACGCTGCGCGACGCCACCCTGCCCGCGACCCGCTACCGCTTCCGCTACGCCGAGGGAGCCCGCAACGCCGAAGGGCTCATGATCAACCCCAGGTCCGGCCGGCTCTACGTGGTGTCCAAGGAGTTCGCGGGCTCGGTCTACGCGGCGCCGAAGAGACTTCGCACCGGCCGGACGAACATCCTGCGCAAGGTCGCCGGCGCCCCCATCATGGCCACGGACGCCGCCTACGCCCCCGACGGCTCGTCGTACGTCATCCGCACCTACTTCTCCGCCACCCTCTACCGGCCCTCCGGCGAGACGATCGCCAAGGTGACGATGCCGGAGCTCGAACAGGCCGAGTCGATCGCCTACACCGCCGACGGCACGGCGCTGCTGGTCGGCTCGGAGGGGCCGCGCAGCCCGGTCTACCGGGTGCCGCTGCCCGAGCGTGCCACCCCCACCCCGACACCCGAAGCGACCCCGGAGGAGACCCGTGACGATGAGGCAGCCGGGTCGACGCGGGCGGCCTCCGACTCCGGCGCGTCCGGCCTGACGGTCAAGGACGTGCTCATCTGGCTGATCGCGGCCGCCACTGCCGTGGGCGTCATCACGTTACTGGCCCGCCGCACCCGCTGAGCTCCCGCCGGTCAACGGCCGGAGCGCCGCGTCGTGCCGGCGATCGCCGCGATGATCGCGGTCAGAACGCAGAAGAGGATCGCCAGTCCTATGGCGACGCCGTTGGTCTTGTCGAAGCCGAAGACGAAGGCGAGCTGAGCGCCGAAGGGCGTGCCCCGCAGGAGCGGCGCCACGAAGGTCGCCACTACGTAGAGCACGCACAGCACGCACAGCGTCCACGCGCCGGGGATCCTGCGGGCGAACGTGAACCCCGACGCGACCCGCACCAACCCGGCGCCGATGAGGCCGCCGACCACGTTGACCAGCACCACGCCGTTCCAGAGACCGGTCGGTCCGTTGGCGTGCGGGCGTCCGGCCTCAGCCCGGTGGGGGACCTGAAGGCCGCCCGAGTCCACGCATCGTGGCGGTGAACAGGTCGCCGCGCAGCGCCCGCTCCACGACCTCGACGGAGCGCGACAGGCGCACCAGCCGCGGCCCCTCCTGCCTGTAGGTGTCGAGCACCGCCTCGATGGCGTGCGGCGGCAGGTGCCCTTTGAGGTCGACGGCGGCCGCCCGGTAACCCGCGCGGGCGGCCTCGACGGCTGAGAGGACGTGGTGCCTGGCCATGCAGGCCAGCGCGACGGGGTGCCGCCTGAGCACGTCGTAGGCGCGGTAGTCGGGCGGCACCGCGTCGAGCAACCAGGCCACCGCCGAGGTCTCCCAGTCGGGCACGCTGGGCGGACGGACCTCGGGCGGCCACTCCGGCGGCAGATACATGAGTCCATCGTACTCACGTTCGATTCTGGCTCATGAGGCTGCCGGGAGCTGATGGTCATGGCGGCGGCCGGCGTGTCGATGCCGTCCTGGACCGGGAGTTCAGCTATTCGGGCGGTTCTTCGGTCACCTGGTCCACGCGACACCAGCCCGTGGCCCGCGAAGAAGCACGTATGGTCGCCACCTTTTCGCCCGGATATGGCGGGCACGGGTGGTAGGTCCGAGAATTGTCATGTGACGGAGAAGATCGGGATCGTGGGCGCGGGCATCGTGGGCCTGGCGGTGGCGCGGCAGCTGGCCGAGTCCAGGGGCGCCGAGGTGACGGTGCTGGAGAAGGAGGGCCGCGTCGGCGCTCACCAGACCGGCCACAACAGCGGCGTCGTGCACGCGGGCATCTATTACCCGCCGGGCTCGCTCAAGGCCAGGTTGTGCCGCGAGGGTGTGGTGCTGCTCAAGGACTACTGCGCCGCGCACGCGCTGCCGTACCACGAGGTCGGGAAGCTGGTCGTGGCGAGCACCACGGCAGAGCGGCCGCGGCTGAGCGCGCTGGCCGAGCGGGCCAGGGCCAACGGGGTGCCGGGCATCACCGAGTTGGACGGGCTGGCGCTGCGCGAGGTCGAGCCGCACGCGGTCGGCGTCGGCGCCGTCCACTCGCCGCACACCGCGATCTGCGACTTCGCCGCCGTCGCGCGCCGGCTCGCGCAGGACGTGGCGGAGCTGGGCGGGTCCGTACGCCTCGCGCACCCGGTCCGGGCGATCAGGGAAAGCCCCGGAGGCGTGGAGGTGCTGGCCGGACGGCGGAAATTGTCCTTCGACCGCCTGGTGGTGTGCGGCGGCCTGAACACCGACGCGGTGGCCCGTATGGCGGGCTCACCGGGGGACGTCAGGATCGTCCCGTTCAGGGGTGACTTCTACGCGCTCAAGGGCGCGGCCAAGGACCTGGTCCGGGGGCTGATCTACCCGGTGCCCGATCCGCGCTACCCGTTCCTGGGGGTTCACCTGACGCGGCAGACCGACGGCCGGGTGCTGGCGGGGCCGAACGCGGTGCTCGCCCTGGCCTACGAGGGTTACGGTTCTGCCGTGCGATGGCGAAACTACTGCAATTTTCGGCAGATTATTGGATGGCCGGGGACGTTGCGCCTGGCCCGGGCCCATTGGCGTACCGGACTCAGGGAACTCCACGGCTCCCTCGTCAAACGCGAGTTCCTGCGCGCCACCCGCCGCTACGTCCCCGCGCTCACCGCTTCCGACCTGGAGCGCACCGAGGGTGGCGTACGCGCCCAGGCGGTGTCACGGGACGGCCGCATGGTCGACGACTTCGTCGTGGACGTACACGGGCGGGTGGTGCTCGTACGCAACGCACCCTCGCCCGCCGCCACGTCCAGCCTGGCCATTGCCCGGCACATTGCCGGAATTGTCCCAGCACCCGTCCGATGAGTGCATCCTTGGATGTGATGGAAGCACGCCTGCTGATCGTCGAGGACGATCCGAACATCCTCGAGCTCCTCGCCGCGAGCCTGAGATTCGCGGGTTTCGACGTGACCACCGCCAAGAGCGGCCTCCACGCCGTGGCCGCCGTACAACGGCACAGGCCCGACCTCGTGGTGCTCGACGTCATGCTGCCCGACCTGGACGGATTCGAGATCGTCAGGCGGCTGCGAGGCGGCGGGCTGCGCACGCCGGTGGTGTTCCTGACCGCCCGTGACGAGACCGAGGACAAGATCCGCGGACTCACCATCGGCGGGGACGACTACGTGACCAAGCCGTTCAGCCTGGAGGAGGTGATCGCCAGGATCCACGCGGTGTTGCGCCGTACGAGCGGGGAGCCGCAGTCGGCGCCGCCGAGGCTGACGTTCGCCGACATCGAGCTGGACGAGGAGAGCCACGAGGTGTGGCGCGGCGGCAACGCCGTGGCGCTGTCGCCGACCGAGTTCAAGCTCCTGCGGTACTTCATGACGAACGCCGGCCGGGTCCTGTCCAAGCCGCAGATTCTCGACCACGTGTGGGACTACGACTTCAGGGGCGAGGTCGGCATCGTCGAGTCGTACGTCTCCGTGCTCCGCCGCAAGATCGACAATCGCAGCCCGCGGCTCATCCACACGCTGCGCGGTGTCGGCTACGTCCTCCGCCTGCCGCCGAGCCCCTGATGCGCGGCCTGCCGCTGCGGATCAAGCTGATCGCGTCGATGCTGGCCCTGCTGGGCTTCGGCATGACCTTCATCGGCCTGGTGAGCGTCTCGGTCCTGCACGGCTACCTCATCGACCGGGTCGACAGTCAGCTCCACCTGCTCAGCCTGCGCATGCACAAGAAGGTGCTGAGCGACTGGAGGAGGGACAGGGAGACCTCCGACCGGCCGATCGCCATCGAGTCCGACGCGATCGTGCTGGTCAAGGAGCCGGGCGCCATGTTCGAGCCGATGCTGACCGATCGCGACGTCGACATGAAGCCGAAGCCGATCCTGCAGGCCGCGCCCGGAGCCGAGCCCTACAACGCGCCCGCGATCAGGGGCGACGGCGAGTGGCGGGTGCTGGAGAGCATGGTGCGCAAGCGCACCCTCGTCGTCGCGGTGGACCTGGAGGAGGTCGACGCCATCACCCGGCGGCTCGTGCTCATCGAACTGCTCGGCGGTGGCGGCATCCTGCTCATCCTGGCCGTCGTGGGCATCACGATCGTGCGGCGCAGCATGCGTCCCCTCGCCCAGATCGAGCGTACGGCCGAGGCCATCGCGGCCGGTGAGCTGGGCAGGCGGGTGCCCGACGGCGACCCGCGTACGGAGGTGGGCCGCCTGGCCAGGTCGCTGAACGGGATGCTGGCGCAGATCGAGGCCGCCTTCGCCGCCAGGTCGGACTCGGAGGCGGCCGCCAGGCGCTCCGAGGTGCGCATGCGCGAGTTCGTCGGGGACGCCTCCCACGAGCTGCGCACCCCGCTGACCTCCATCCGCGGCTTCGCCGAGTACGCCAGGCAGAACCCCGGCGCCGACCCCACCGAGCTGATGCAGCGCGTCGAGAAGGCCGCCGGGCGGATGAGCCTGCTGGTGGACGACCTGCTGCTGCTGGCCAGGGTGGACCAGCAGCGCCCGTTGAAGATGCGCCCGGTCGACATGCTGGCGCTGGCGGCCGACGCCGTGCACGATGCCAGGATCCTGGCGCCCGACCGTACGGTGAAGCTCGACGTGGTCGGCGGCGCGGCCCTGATCGTCTCCGGCGACGAGGTGCGCCTGCGGCAGATCATCAGCAACCTTGTCACCAACGCCATCATCCACACCGAGCCGGGCACGCCGATCACTGTGCGTGCGGGGGCGGGCGCCGGCACACTTTTCCTCGAAGTGGTCGACAGCGGCCCCGGGCTCACCCCCGACCAGCTCGACCGGGTCTTCGAACGCTTCTACCGGGCCGACTCCGCCCGCTCGCGCCGCCGGTCGGGCGAGGACCGGGGGAGTGGGCTCGGCCTGGCGATCGTCCAGGCGCTGGTGGCGGCCCACGGCGGCACGGTGACGGTCGAGAGCTCGCCCGAGGACGGCTCGACCTTCCGGGTCGAACTCCCACTTGCCTTGGAGTGAGCCTTCAGCAAACCCTCAGGTGAATTTGTCACGCTGAGTAGGTGACGAAACCCGAGGCGCTGATCATGGTGGTGGACGACGAACCCAGCATCAGGGACCTCCTCTCCGCCAGCCTGCGCTTCTCCGGTTTCGAGGTGCTGACCGCCGCCGACGGGCAGGAGGCCGTCGAGGTCGCCGAACGTGCCTCGCCCGACCTGGTCGTGCTCGACGTGATGCTGCCCGACCTCGACGGGTTCGAGGTGGCCAAGCGGATCGGCACGCCCGTGTTGTTCCTGACCGCCCGCGACGCCACCGAGGACAAGATCGCGGGGCTGCGGGTCGGCGACGACTACGTGACCAAGCCGTTCAGCCTCGAAGAGGTGCAGGCCAGGATCCGCGCGGTGCTGCGGCGTACGCGCGGCGAGGGCGGTCCTCCCAGCAGGCTCAAGGTGGCCGACCTGGAGCTGGACGAGGACGCGCGCGAGGTGTGGCGGGGCGGCCGGCAGGTGCGGTTGTCGCCGACCGAGTTCAAGCTGCTGCACTACTTCATGGTCAACGCCGGGCGCGTCTTGTCGAAGGCGCAGATCCTCGACCACGTCTGGAACTACGACTTCGGCGGCGACGCGGGCGTGGTCGAGTCGTACGTCTCCTATCTCAGGCGCAAGGTCGACGACGTCGAGCCGCGGCTCATCCACACGCTGCGCAGCGTCGGCTACGTGCTGAGAGAGCCGCCCCCGGGCTGAGCGCGCGGCAACACCTCGGCGCCGGGCCGGTGAATGTGGTTCACGCTGGGTAGCGTGGGTTCATGGACTTGCTGGGCGCGTTGGAGACCCTGCGCCGGCCACTCGACCGTGAGTTGTTCCCGCTGGCGATCGGGGACAGCGCGGCCGACAGGCGGGCGCTGCGCGAGCTGACCGGCCAGCTCGACGACTACCTGCTGCCCCGGCTGCGCTCCCTCGACGCGCCGCTGCTGGCCGTCGTCGGCGGATCCACCGGCGCGGGCAAGTCGACGCTGGTCAACTCGCTGGTCGGGGCCGACGTCGCCGAGCCGGGCGTGCTGCGGCCCACGACGCTGGTGCCCACGCTCGTGGTCAGCCCCGCCGACCGCGACTGGTTCATGGGCCAGAACGTGCTCCCCGGCCTGTCCCGGGGCACCGGCGACGGCCCCGGGGCCCTGCGGGTGGTGACCTCCGACGCGCTCGGCGCCGGGCTCGCGCTGCTCGACGCCCCCGACATCGACTCCGTGGTGACCGCCAACAGGCAACTGGCCGCCCAGCTCCTCGCCGCCGCCGATCTGTGGTTGTTCGTCACCACCGCGGCCCGCTACGCAGACGAGGTGCCGTGGGGCTTCCTGCGTTCCGCCCGCGAACGCAGCACCGCGCTCGCCGTCGTCCTCGACAGGGTGCCGTCCGACGCCCTCGAGCCCGTCTCGCGCGACCTGTCCCGCCTCCTCGCCGAGAACGGCCTGGAGGACACCCGGCTGTTCACCGTCCCCGAGGTGCCGCTGCCCGACGAGAAGGCCCGGCTGCCCCGCGAGACGGTGCGGCCCGTCGCCGACTGGCTCACGGAGCTGGCCGCCGACGCCGCCGAAAGGTCTCGCGTCGTACGCCGGACGCTGTCGGGGGCGCTCGACAGCCTCGCAACCCGGGTGCCCTCGCTGGCCGGGGCCGTCGACCGCCAGCGCGCCGCCTTCGACGGCCTGCGCTCGATCGTCACGGGAGCGTACGCCGGCGGCATGGCCGACTTCGACGAAGGCATGCGCGACGGGTCGCTGCTGCGGGGTGAGGTGCTGGCCCGCTGGCAGGACTTCATCGGCACCGGCGACCTCATGCGCTCGCTGGAGAGCCGGGTCGGCCGGCTGCGCGACCGCGTCGTCGGCTTCTTCACGGGACGGGTGCCCGAGCTCCGGCTCAGGGACGCCCTGGAGAGCGGCGTCGAGTCCCTCATCAGGGGCGCCGCCGACGGCGCCGCCGAACGTGCCCTGGAAGGGTGGTCCGCCGCGCCCGGCGGCCCCGGGCTGCTCGAACGGCTCGGCGCGGTCGAGTCCGCCAGGCTCGGCCGTGCCTCGCCCGAGCTGGCCAAGCGGGTCGAGGCGGCGGTGCGGGGGTGGCAGGAGTTCGTGCTCGACCTCGTACGCGAGGAGGGGGCCGACAGGCGCACTACCGCGCGCGTGGCGTCCTTCGGGGTGAACGGGGCCGGACTGCTGCTCATGCTGGGCGTGTTCGCCTCCACAGGAGGGTTGACCGGGATCGAGGTGGGGATCGCCGGCGGGACGAGCGTGCTGACTCAGAAGCTGCTGGAGGCCGTCTTCGGCGACCAGGCGGTGCGTACGCTGACCGTGCGGGCCAGGGAGGACCTGCGCGAGCGGGTACGCACCCTGCTGGCCGAGGAGGCGGCCCGGTTCACCGCCCAGCTGGAGGTGGTCGAGCCGCCCGCGGACGCCGCGGATGCGCTGCGCACGGCGCTGCAGCGCATCCAGGCCCACCGCACCGAACTC
>NZ_JAAAHR010000203.1:0-16446 GCF_009908215.1 Nonomuraea sp. K271
GCGTCGGGGTTGAGCGGGGGCCAGATGCGTTGGGTGCCCGTCAGCACCAGGGCAGGCCCGAGCCGGGGCGGCTGGCCCTTCCTGTGCTGGTCGCGGGCGACCTCGTCCTCCCGACGTCCGTCGTCCTCACGCGGCCCCCCGTCGTGGCGCGCGTCGTCGCGGGAGCGCCCGGCCGGGGCGGGCTCCGGCGTGCCTGCGGGTGCGTCGGCGCTCGCCGCGAGTTTTCTCAGCCTGCGCAGCGCCTCGGTGTCGATGGGCTTGCCGGCGGCGGGCTTGCGGCTCTCCGCCGTCTTGATCGGCACGACCGCGTCCCGCGCGGCGCGTACCTCGGCGTCCCGGTCCGCGGATGTGGTGCGCCTGTCACCGGGCGCCGGCGCGGGGCCGTGCGCGGCGTGCGGCACGGGCGAGCGGTCCTGACGGTGTCCGGCGCCGCCTGAGAGGCCCTTCTCGCGCCGGACCACGCCTCCCGGCGTGGCGCGTACCGGGGACGGGGTCGCCTGCTGCGCCTGAGCCTTGAGCGCCGGCGCGGTGCCGCGGCGCGTGCCCCAGCCGGAGCGCCCGCCGGTCTGCTCGGCCACCGGGGCCTGCGCTGCGGCGGCAGCGGCGGCGGCCACGGCGGGCCGCACCTGGCGGGGCCCGGTGATCCGCTGGCCCGCGCGCCTGCGCTGCGCCTGGCGGGCCTTGCCGGCCTTCTTGGCCTTGACCCTGGCGGGGGTGGCACGCCAGACCCGGCCGGAGAACGTGATGGTCTCGGGCTCGGCGCCCGGCGCGAGGCGGTACCAGGCCCTGGGCTGGCCGAGGTAGCGGAGATGGGACTCGAGCAACTCGGTGAGCCGCTTGCCCTCGATGACGGGACGGGTGGACAACCACGTGACGATCCCGGGTGGTACGAGGAACAGCACGTGCCACGGCATCTCCACCGGCACGCCCACCAGGACGAGCAGAAGCGACCACGGAACGAACACCCCGACGAAGACGCCGATCCAGACGATCGGCAGCGGCATCGGCAGGCGCAGGTCGTACAGCTTGTACAGCCGCTTCTCTATCCGCCAGATGTTCGTGTACGTGGGCAGGTCCACACGGCCCTCCTCTCGCCCGCTCGTTCATGACCGCCGGGGAGCGGTCTCAACCCTTACGTGATGCCCAGTGCGCCCGCGATCGCCTTCGCCGTCACCTCGATGATGTTGGGAACATAGAAGATCACTCCGATGGCCACGGCCAGGATGAGGAACTGCACGAACCGCGTGATCTCACGGGTGAAGAGGAAGAACAGCGCGACCACGGAGACGACGACCAGGAACAACGGCGCGAAGAACGCGCGCAGGAAGTCGGCGAGCCCTCCGGTGTCGATGCCGGTCGGCACCGGAGTCGGCGTCATCTCGATCAAGGTGAACAGTACGGTCTTCAAGGTCACTTCTTGTCCTCCCGGGGGGTACCGATCAGCAGCGTGGCCGTGCCCTAATCAGCGACCCGGCCGGCGCCGCGGATGTCGGCGACGAACCACTTGTCGCCCTGCTTCTCGACGGTCAGGCGGTAGGCCTGCTCCAGATGCCCGCCGGCCGTCGCGGGATCGGTGGAGTCGGGAGTGGGCGGGACGTCGCCGTTGGGCACCGTCCACACCACAACCGCCTGGATCTCTCTGGTGGCACCCCCCACAGGCACCACGATTTCCTTGAGCTCTGCGAAGGTGAGGGCGCCGCCGAAGCTCGGCAGGCTCTTGCCCGCGGCGACGTAGCGCTGCAGCCCGGCGGTGTCGCCGTCGGCGTAGTCCTTGAAGAAGCCCTCCAGCTGCGGCTTGAGCTCCGCCGCCGCCGCGTCGTCGGTTTCCGGCTTGGCCACCTGGGGCAGGTCGGCCGGGGCCGGGGCGGGCAGGATCGCCGGACGCCCGGAGACGACGAACCTCTCTCCGGCGTCGTCGCCGGAGTAGTAGATCGGTACGGACAGCAACATCCTGCGCGGGCCGGACTGGAAGGCGACGCTCACCACGGCGTTGTTGGCGTCGCTCGCCTTGAGGTCGTAGGCCTGGACGGCGACGGCCGCCAGCTTGCCGAACCCGTCCCAGCCCATTTGCGGGTCCATGCCCTGGGCCAGGAACGCGGCGAGTTTGCTGGACCTGCTCGTCGCGTCGTCGGGATTGAAATTCAGGTAGACGCCCGCGAACTGGGCGGCGAATGCCATGCCGCGTTCGACGGGGAATCCGTGCTGCTCCTGCACCGCGCCATTGGGCGCGGCCACCTCTTGCCGGGTAAACCTCTCAAATGGGGCACGAATCCCATTCACCACGACAACCACAATAAGTGCCCAGAGAATGATGCGGCCGGTCCATACCAGCCACCGTCCGCCGCCGCCCGACCAGCCACCGCGCCGCGGCCGGCGAGGCGGCGGCGCGTCGAAGTCGGCTGTGTCGAGGCGCGCGGAAAGCTCGGGCTCGCCAGCGATCCGAGGATCGTGCTGGACGGTAGACCTACGCGCCATCACGCCTCCGCTCGCGCCGATCCCCCCGGCTGGCGCGGTGTCGTCCGTTGCCGATCCCCATCATCCGCGGTGAAGTAGTCACCCTATCCGGTCTCCGCCATTGTTCCAGGAAAGCCACGCCCATGCTGCGGCATGACCGTCCTGACGGCAAACCGGGCCCTCATGACAGGCCCCGGACCCGATTCCAGTGAGTTCCCGGGGGAAACGGCTATTGACCAGGCCAAACGCCTGAAATCGCATAGCGCGGCAGCCACGGATTGCTGTCCAAATCGCGCAAGGACTCTCGCGACCTGCGGATTCGGCATAGGTCACGAACGGAGGCTGAGCGTCAGGCAGGCTCAGGCCCCTGGGACGAGCGCGACCGCCGCCTGCTCTCCAGGTCGACGACCGCCGGCTGCACGGCCCGCTCCAGGGAGCCCCGGAGCTCCGCCAGCATGCCCGCGGGGTCCTGCTCGCGCATGCGGGTCGCCATCTCGTTGCGCTCGTCCACCTTCCTGCGGAGGTAGGCCTCGCGGTTGACCCGCAGACCGTACATGAGCTCGACCCTGATCAGGGCCAGCTCCTCCTCAAGGCTGATGCCCGTGAGCGCGGGCGCGGGGCGTCGTTTCCGGATGATGCGACGGATCATGAGGGTCTCCCGAGTCAGCGTGAACGCCGTGACGATTCGACGCGCGGGAGCCCGCAGAGGTTGACGCGGCAGTCGTCCCGGGATCAGACGTCCATTCCTTTCCCGGGTCCTTTCCCGGGTGCTTTCCGGGCTCGCCCGGTCAGACGTTGAAGCGGAACTCCACCACGTCGCCGTCGCGCATGACGTAGTCCTTGCCCTCGATGCGGGCCTTGCCCGCGGCCCTGGCGTTGGCGATGGAGCCCGCCTCGACCAGATCGTCGAAGGAGACGACCTCCGCCTTGATGAAGCCGCGCTGGAAGTCGGTGTGGATCACGCCGGCCGCCTCGGGAGCCGTGGCCCCCTCGCGGATCGTCCAGGCCCGCGACTCCTTCGGGCCGGCCGTCAGGTAGGTCTGCAGGCCGAGCGTCTGGAAGCCGACCCTGGCCAGCTGGCGCAGCCCCGACTCCTCCTGCCCGACCGACTGCAGCAGCTCCAGCGCCTCCTCCTCGTCGAGCTCGACCAGCTCGGACTCGATCTTGGCGTCGAGGAAGACCGCCTCGGCCGGCGCGACCAGCGTGGACAGCTGCTCCCTGAGCGCGGAGTCGGTCAGCTCGTCGGAGTCGAGGTTGAACACGTAGAGGAAGGGCTTGGCCGTCAGCAGGTGCAGCTCGCGCAGCTCGTCGCGGTCGAGACCGCTCTCGAAGATGGTCTTGCCGGTCTCCAGCGCCCTCAGGGCGCCCTCGGCGGCCTCCAGCGCGACCTTCTTGTCCTTGTTGTTGCGCGCCTCCTTCTGCAGGCGCGGGACGGCCTTCTCGACCGTCTGGAGGTCGGCCATGATCAACTCAGTGTTGATCGTCTCGATGTCGCGCTTGGGAGAGATCTCGCCGTCGACGTGCGTGACGTCGGGGTCGTTGAAGACCCTGATCACCTGGCAGATCGCGTCGGTGTCGCGGATGTTGGCGAGGAACTGGTTGCCCCTGCCCTGCCCCTCGGAAGCGCCCTTGACCAGCCCCGCGATGTCGACGAACTCGACCTTGGCGGGCAGGATGCGGGCCGAGCCGAAGATCTCGGCCAGCTTGGGCAGGCGGTCGTCGGGCACGCCCACGATGCCCACGTTGGGCTCGATGGTGGCGAACGGGTAGTTCGCCGCGAGCGCGTTGCCGGACTTGGTCAGCGCGTTGAACAGCGTGGACTTACCGACGTTGGGCAGGCCGACGATACCGATGGAGAGGCTCACGGACGTCGAGTTTACTGGCTCAGCACGTCCAGACAGGTCACCGGGCGGGGGGCGGAGTCCGAACGCAGATAGCGCCCCGAGCGCGCGGGACACCGCTTCGCGGCCGTCTCGAACGACACCACCCTGGCCCAAGCCCGTGCCGAGCCGCAGGGCACGCGGGTGACGTCGGAGCGGTCGACCACCCGGCCCGCCGGCCGCGCCACGCACGCGCCCCGGTCGAGCACCTGACCGCCCCGGCCCAGGCAGATCGTCCGCGCGTCGCCGGGGACGGTGTCCAGGGTGTTCTCGGGGCAGGCGGCGGCGTCCCGCGTGATCGCGACGGCCTTGCCGTACCAGCCGGACCGGGCGCACGGCTGCTCGCGGCCGTCAAGCGCCACGCAGTCACCCGGTCTGAGCAGGCCTCCGCCACCGCCTGGGGCTCCGGGGTGGGGGTCGAGGAAGTTGCGTACGCACGCCGTACGGCCCGGCCCCACGCGCAGGACGTCGTCGGTGTCCTCAGGGCAGTCGCCGGGCCCCGGCGGGTCGGGAGCGACGGCCACCACCTCGGAGACGCCGCCGTTGCACGGGATCAGCGCGAAGTCGCCGGTGACGCAGGCGCCCGGCGACCAGCGCAGCGGGTCGGGCCCCGGCGCGCTCTCGGGCCCGGAGCCCGCGCCCGCGCCGGCGATGACCGCTCCGGCCAGCGCGACCAACGCGACCGCGACCGATACGCCGACCACCGCCTGCTTCCCGAGCGCGTCCATTCCACTACTCTCGGCGATTCCGGATGTGGCGCACAAGCGGAACGCCCAAGCGTGTCGGGAGGAACCGCGCCCCGCGGTCCTGCAATCATCGCTGAAGTGGATGTCATCTCGCTTCTCACAGGTCTCGCCGCCGGGCTGCTCATCGGTTTCCTCGTCGCCAGGACACGAGCGGCGGTGCGGGTGGCGGAGGCCGACGCGCGCGCCAGGTCCGCCGGGGAGAAGCTGGTCTACGTCGAGGAGCAGCTCGCCGAGCGTTTCCAGGCGCTGTCCACGCGGGCGCTCGACGTCAACAACGTACGTTTCCTGGAGCTGGCCGAGACCAGGCTGGCCGCCAGCCGCGCCGAGGCCACCGGTGACCTGGAGCAGCGCAGGCAGGCCGTGGAGCACCTGGTCGAGCCGCTGAAGGACGCCCTGTCACGGGTCGAGTCGCAGCTGCGCGACACCGAGTCGGGCCAGCGCGCCGCCCGCGCGGAGCTGGCCAAGCAGATGGAGTTCGTACGCCAGAGCCACGAGCAGCTGCGCACCCAGACCACCGCCCTGGTCAGGGCCCTGCAGCGGCCCGAGGCGCGCGGCCGGTGGGGTGAGCTCCAACTGCGCAGGGTCGCCGAGATCGCCGGGATGCAGCGCTACTGCGACTTCGACGAACAGGTCGCCGAGGGCTCCATGCGGCCCGACATGGTCGTCAGGCTGGCCGGCGGCAAGAACGTCGTGGTCGACTCCAAGGTGTCGCTGGCGGCCTATCTGGAGGCCGCTGAGGCGTCCGACGAGTCGCTCGCGACGGTCCGGCTCGACGCGCACGCCCGGCACGTACGCGAGCACGTCGACCGGCTGGCCGCCAAGTCCTACTGGCAGGGGTTCAACCCGTCACCCGAGTTCGTCGTGCTGTTCATCCCTGGCGAGGCGTTCCTGGCGCCCGCGCTCGAACGCGACCCCGGGCTGCTGGAATACGCCATGGCGCGGCGGGTGCACATCGCCACACCGACGACGCTGATCACGATGCTGCGCACCGCGCACTACGCCTGGCAGCAGGCGGCGCTCAGTCAGAACGCGCGGGCGGTGTTCGAGCTGGGCAAGGAGCTGTACGAACGGCTCTCGACCCTGGGCAGGAACGTGGACTCGCTCGGCAGGGCGCTGACGCGGGCCGTGGAGGCGTACAACAAGTCGGTCGGATCGCTCGAAAGCCGCGTGCTGGTCACGGCGCGCAAGCTGCACGACCTGGGCGTCGTCGACGGCGACCTCGACTCACCTGAGATGCTCGAAGGCCTGCCCAGGCCCCTCGCCTCCCCCGAACTGCTCGAGACCGCTTCTCAGCCAACCTCGTCACTGATTTCGCACCCGAACGGTAAGTTGGCCAACGGGTCGCAGTAGACGGGGGTGGGCCAGTGGCTGGGAAAGGCAGGCGTTCGGCGGTCAGGCTGACCGCGCGCGGCGCCATCGCGCTCTCCCTGGTCGCCACCCTCGCGGGCTATGTGCTGACCGCCCTGCTCGACGTCCCCCACGTGGTGGGCGCCGCGTTCGTGCTGTCCAGCCTGCTGGGCGTGCTGCTGGTCAACCGGCGCGAACTGCTGTCGCTGGTGGTGACGCCCCCGCTGGTGTTCTTCTGCGCCACGCTCTTCGTCGAGCTCGGGCGGGCGTTCGGCTCGCTGTCGATCGTGCAGTCGCTGGCCCTCGGGCTCTACACCTCGCTGACGCGGGGAGCGCCGTGGTTGTTCGCCGGCTCGGCCGCCGTGCTCGGCGTCGCGTGGCGGCGCGGGCTGCGCGACAACGTACGCGACCTGCGCGAGGAGCTGAAGGCGGGCGCCGAGGTGCAGCGCCCGCGCCAGCCGTTCGTGCCCGAGCCCGAAGGTTATTTCGAGCCGAAGGTGTACGGCACGCCGCGCGGCGACGACTGAGACAGGTCACCGTGCGCTCCGGGCGGCCGTCATGACGCGTCGGACGTCACGGCACGGCCGCCGGCTCGGGGCGGACGATCACCCGATCGCCCGCGTCAGGAGGCGCGCAGGTCCTTGCGCAGCTCGTGGGGCAGGGCGAAGCGCATGCGCTCGTCGACCGGCTGCACCTCCGTCACGTCGCCGAAGCCGTGCTCGGCCAGCCGCTTCAGCACTCCGTCCACGAGCTCTTCGGGAACGGACGCGCCGCTGGTCACGCCGACCGTGGTGACGCCCTCGAGCCACTCGTCGCGGATGAACGTGGCGTCGTCGACGAGGTAGGAGGCCTCGGCGCCGTAGTCTTTCGCCACCTCGACCAGCCGCTTGGAGTTGGAGGAGTTCTCCGAGCCGACCACGATGACCAGCTGCGAGTCGGCGGCGATCTCCTTGACCGCGACCTGGCGGTTCTGGGTGGCGTAGCAGATGTCGTCGCTCGGCGGGTCGATCAGCGTGGGGAAGCGCTCCTTGAGCCGGGCGACCGTCTCGGTGGTCTCGTCGACCGACAGCGTGGTCTGCGACAACCACACGAGCTTGCTCGGGTCCTTCACCTGCACCTTGTCGACCGCGTCGAGCCCGTCGACCAGTTGGATGTTGTCGGGCGCCTCGCCGGAGGTGCCCTCGACCTCCTCGTGGCCCTCGTGCCCGATCAGCAGGATGTCATATTCCTGCCCGGCGAACCGCTTCGCCTCGTTGTGCACCTTGGTGACCAACGGGCAGGTCGCGTCGATCGTGCGCAGCCGGCGGCTTCTGGCCTGCTCGTGCACGGCGGGCGCGACGCCGTGGGCGGAGAACACGACGATCTCCCCCTCCGGCACCTCCTCGGTCTCCTCGACGAAGATGGCGCCCCTGGCCTCGAGCGTCTTGACGACGTGGGTGTTGTGGACGATCTGCTTGCGCACGTAGATCGGCGCGCCGTACTGCTCCAAGGCCTTCTCGACCGCTACCACGGCTCGATCGACTCCGGCGCAGTAGCCCCGCGGTTTGGCTACGAGGACTCGGCGGGAAGTGGGGGTCTGGGGCTCCATACTTCTTATGCTACGTGGAGCGGCCGGTTGGCCCGCGCGTGCGTGGCCGTCCGCGGTTTGCCACACTGGCCGTCCAATACTGACCTCCCAGGGAGACGTACATGTCCCTCAGCGACGTGATACGCAACATCGCCAAAACCGTGACCAACAAAGACGAACTCAAGGAGAAGGCCAAAGACCTGCCTCTTCTCGTCGCCCAGACCGCGCTCAGCGCCGCCGGGCAGGCGATGCTGCTCGTCGACCGGGTGAAGAACTCCATCAGGGGGCAGGGCGAGAAGGAGGAGCAGGACTCCCGCCCCGCCGCCGACCAGCTCGCCGCGCCCGCCGAGCAGGACGAGGACAAGCCCGCCCGCAAGGAGCCGGTCATCTTCGCCCCGCGCCCCGGATCCGCCGAGCCCAACGGCACCGGCAAGCCCGACCCGGTCATCTTCGCCCCGGCCGGCAAGACGGAGCCCGCCACGCCCACAGGAGAGACCGCGGAAGCCAAGGCCGCGCAGGCACCGGTCGCTCTCGCGAAGCCGGAGACAGCCGAGCCCGCCACCGCCGGCAAGCCGGACGCCGCGGCAGAGCCGAGCACCGCAGGCAAGAAGGACGTCGTGGAGGAGCCGGCCCCCGCCGACGAGCCGGGGCCCGCTGAGAAGCCGGCCGCCGCCGCGAAGCCGAGGGCGACGCGGGTTAAGTCCAAGGCCGACGACAAGCCTGCCGCAAGGAAGCCCGCCGCGAAGAAGCCCGCCACCAGGAAGTCCACCGCCAAGGAGCCCGCCGCGTCGACCGAGCCGGCCGCCGCAGCCGCGCCGGCCGCCGCTTCCGAGCCTGGTGCGGCCGCCGCGACGGACCTGCCCGAGCCGCTGCCCGGCTACGCGGAGCTGACCGTGGCCTCCCTTCGCGCGCGGATGCGCGGCAAGACCGCCGAGCAGATCGGCGACTTCCTGGCCTACGAGCGGGCGACGAAGGGCCGGGCCGAGGTCATCCGCATGTTCGAGAACCGACTCGCCAAGCTGCAGGCCGGAGAATAGAGGAAGAAACGTTCGACCCGCGGGGAAGCGAGCTTCCCCGCCCCGTAGTCTTCCGCCATGACCTCGAAGACCTCACCCGAGTCGCCCTTGCCGATCCGCACCGTCCTGCAGATGGTGGGCGGCTGGATCGGCAGGCTCGGCACCGTCTGGGTCGAGGGCCAGATCACCGACCTGAGCGCGCGCGGCGGCACGGTGTTCATGACCTTGCGCGACCCGGTCGCCAACGTGTCGGCCAGAGTGACCGCCCCTCGCGGGGTCTATGAGGCGGCCATGCCGCGGCCGGCCGACGGCGCCAGGGTGGTCGTGCACGTCAAGCCCGACTTCTGGGTCAACAGGGGTTCGTTCGCCTTCACCGCGATGGAGATCCGCCCGGTCGGCGTGGGCGAGCTGCTGGCCAGGCTCGAACGCCTCAGGCAGCTGCTGGCCGCCGAGGGGCTGTTCAACGCCGACAGGAAGCGGCGGCTGCCGTTCCTGCCCGGCACGATCGGGCTCATCTGCGGCCGCGACTCGGCGGCCGAGCGCGACGTGCTGGAGAACTCCCGCAGGCGCTGGCCCGCCGTGCGGTTCAAGGTCGAGGAGGTGGCCGTCCAGGGGCCTTACGCGGTGGGCGAGGTGACGGAGGCGCTGGGCAGGCTCGACTCCGACTCGGCGGTCGACGTGATCGTCATCGCGCGGGGCGGCGGCTCGCTGGAGGACCTGCTGCCGTTCTCCGACGAGACGCTCGTGCGCGCGGTGGCCTCCTGCCGCACTCCCGTGGTGAGCGCGATCGGTCACGAGCAGGACAGCCCCCTGCTCGACCTGGTGTCCGACGTACGCGCCTCCACTCCCACCGACGCGGCCAAGAAGGTCGTGCCCGACGTCGGTGAGCAGCTCACGCTGGTGCGCCAGCTGCGCGACCGCGGCCGGCGGGTGCTGAGCGGCTGGCTCGACCGCGAGATGTCCTGGCTGACGTCCGTACGGTCGCGGCCGTCGCTGGCCGATCCCGTACGCGAGCTCGAACGCAGGGCCGAGGCGGTGGACGCGCTGCGCGAGCGCGCCAGGCGGTCGTTGACCGGCTCGCTCGACCGGGCGTCCGACGACCTCACCCACTTGCGCGCCCGGCTGGTCGCGTTGTCGCCGGCGGCCACGCTGGAACGCGGCTACGCCATCGTGCAACATCCGTCGGGCGACGTGGTGCGCCGGGCGAAGGACGTCTCCCCCGGCAGCGTGCTGACCGTCCGCCTCACCGACGACCGCCTGACCGTGCGAGCCGAGGAGCCCGGGGACGCGAGCGGCGCGTGACCACCGGCGGAGCGTCCACGGCTACCGCCCGTCTTCGGCCGGGACACTGTAGCCGCGGGTCACGACCGTGGCCAGCCTGGCCAGTCCGGTCTTGATCTGTTCGATCGTCATGCCGCGTTCCTCCTGCTGGAAGGCGATCAGGGGGGCGTTGACGGGCGCGAGGAGCACGTCGGCCAGGAACACCCGGTCGGCCTCCGGGCAGGCCTCGGCGAGCAGCGTCGCCAGGTGGATGTGGTGCACCCGGTACGGCCCGCTGTACCGCATGGTCCTGCCGCATCTCTCCAGTTGGACGAACAGTCCCTGCTGCGCCACCACCCGGTCGACCAGAGCGTCCAGGAACGCGGTGATCCGTTCGCGGGCGCGGACGCCGGGCCCGAGCGGCGGCGGCCCGGCGAGGAACGCCTCCTGGAACCGCCTCTCCTGCTCGTCGATCAGCGCGAGGACAAGCCCCGCGCGGTCGCCGAAGCGCCGGTAGACCGTGCCGACGCCGACACCGGCGACGCGGGCCACCTCGTCGAGCGAGATGTCGTCCGCGCCCTGCTCGGCGATCATCCTGGTGGCCACCTCAATGATCTTCCGCCGGTTGCGGGCGGCGTCGGCCCGTTCGGGCTGGGGCTGCCCGATCACGGGCAGCGTTCGGCGTCCGCACACGAACGGCAGCATACCGCTTGTAAACGGAGAATTCTCCGATTAATCTTCCAACCGGAGATTTCTCCGGATACCGTGAGGGGCCGTGATGAACGATTTCAACAAGCAGGTCATCGAAGAGTTCCGCGCCAACGAGGGGCGGGTCGGGGGCATGTTCGAGAAGGCACACTTGCTGCTGCTCACCACCACCGGCGCCCGGAGCGGCAAGCGGTCGACCTCCCCGCTGATGTACATGCCCGACGGCGACCGCCAGGTCGTCATCGGGTCCGCGGGCGGCGGCGACAAGCACCCCGCGTGGTACCACAACGTGCGTGCCCACCCCAAGGTCACGGTCGAGGTCGGCTCGGAGACGTTCGAGGCCGAGGCCGTGGCCATCGAAGGTGAGGAACGCGACCAGCTCTACGCCCGGATGGTGGCGCAGGCGCCCCAGTTCGCCGAGTACGAGGACAAGACCACCCGGCGCATCCCCGTGGTCGCGCTCGTACGCGCCGGATCCTGACCACGGCGGGCCCGCGGGGAAGGGGGGCACCGCGGGCCCGCCGGAGCTCCACGGCGACCGGCGCAGCGAGCAGGCCGGTCAGGCGGTCAGAAGGGGGCGTCGTCGGCGTCGCCCGAGGTGGGCTCGGAGCGGCGGGCCATGGCCGCGGCCAGCTTGACCCGGGCTCCCTGCAGCCACTCCTCGCAGACGGCGGCCAGCTTCTCGCCCCGTTCCCAGAGCTCGATCGACTGCTCCAAGGTGAGCCCGCCCGTCTCCAGGCGGCGCACCACCTCGGTCAGCTCCTCGCGGGCCTGCTCGTATGAGGGTGCCTTCTCGTCTGCCACGGCACCACCCTAGACGCGGCGGGGTGTGCCCGGGCGCAGGCGGTCGTGGTGTCAGCCCTGGGGGCGCTGCTGGAGGACGGAGGCGAGCTGGGCCAGCTCGGGCCAGTCGGCGGTGCCGGTGATCACCAGTGTGACGTCGGGCAACATCCGCACCAGGGTGCGCTGGTTCTTGTCCTCGCGGAAGCGCCGCTCCCACGTGGCTCCGCCGATCTGCTGCGTGCCGACGGCCTTGTCGCTGTTGGCCATGCGGCTGGCGAACCCGGCGGCCGGCTTCTCGTCGCTCTGCGCGAACATCGCGTGCTCCCGCTCGGCGGTCGCGTAACCGAGGAAGAGGACTTTGGCGCCGGCGTTGCCGGCGGCGATCCTGTTGCTGTTGGGCACCCATCCGGCCGGGTCGTTGCGCGGGGCCCACACGCGGTAGGGCACCTCGTGGCCGAAGTTGGCGACGGTGATCGAGTATTCGACCCGCGGGATGTGCTCATCGCGGCTCTGCGGGGTGACCAGCAGGAACACCCCGGCTCCGACCAGGCAGACCAGCAGGGCTACCGCGTAGCCGTAGAAACCTTCGGTGAACCGTCGCACACTTGGCGAGATTACCGGCTGGACCGGCCGGTCACCGAAGTGGCCGGGCGGATGCGGCCGATGATGGCGAGGGCGTCCTCGGCCAGGCCGCGATCGCCCGTGCGTACGACCTCGGAGACGGCCGCGGCCAGCGCGCCCGTGATCACCACGACGAGCGCCCCCTCGTCGTCGAACAGGGTCGCGTTGAGCTGGGCCCACCTGCGCAGCCGGTCGCGCATGACGACGTCGAAGCCGGGCGGTCCGTCGCCGCGCAGGAACAGCGCGGCCAGCTCGCGTTCCTCCAGGCAGCCCTCCAGGTAGGCGCGGGCGGCGCTGACGAACACGCGCATCGGGTCGGTCTCGCCGGCGGCGCGGGCCTCGCGCGCGGCCAGTTTGGTGCGCTGCGAGAGCCCGGCCTGGAACTCCTCCCACAACGTGAGGTAGAGGTCGGCCTTGCCGGAGAAGTGGTGGTAGAGGCTGCCCACGCTGGCCTCCGCCTTGGCCACCACGTCGGTCACGCCCGCGTCGGCGAAGCCCTTGGAGACGAAGACCTCCCTGGCTGCGGCGAGCAGTGAGCTGCGTGTGGCCGCGCCCCGCTCGGACGTGCGCGACTGTGCCACCACGTTTTCCACATCGCTCATTCGGATCTCCTCCACGGCGGGGCGCCATCCTGCTTCACGGCGGAGGCGGGATCTCCGGTGAGGGACCCGTTCTCCGATGTGCGGGGCGACCATGTCGAAGCTTACAGAGGTCGCCCTCGCCCCGCTTCTGGGCAGAGAAGCAGGGGCGGGCAGGGCAGATTATCCCGTCCTGAGCGGGAATAAGGCGGCAACTACGATCGACGTAGATGTTCCACGAGGAGGCCACGCATCATGTCCGACGACACGTCCGTACCGGCCCGGCTCGCCACGGGCGAGCACGCCCCCGACCGCAACCTGGCGATGGAGCTCGTCCGGGTCACGGAGGCCGCCGCGATGGCGGCGGCCCGCTGGGTCGGCCGGGGAGACAAGAACGGCGCAGACGGCGCGGCGGTCAACGCCATGCGGCAGCTGATCAACACGGTTTCGATGAACGGCGTGGTGGTCATCGGCGAGGGCGAGAAGGACCACGCCCCGATGTTGTTCAACGGCGAGCAGGTCGGCGCGGGCAGCGGGCCCGCCTGTGACGTGGCCGTCGACCCCATCGACGGCACCCGGCTGACGGCGCTGGGCATGCCCGACGCGGTGTCGGTGATCGCCGTGAGCGAGCGCGGTTCGATGTACGACCCGTCCGCGGTGTTCTACATGGAGAAGCTGGTCACGGGCCCGGAGGCGGCCGACGTGGTCGACATCGAGGCCCCCGTGTCCGTGAACATCAGCGCGGTGGCCAAGGCCAAGCACTGCTCGCCGTCCGACGTGACCGTGGTGGTGCTCGACCGGCCCCGGCACGAGCGGCTGGTCAAGGAGATCAGGGAGACGGGCGCCCGGATCAAGTTCATCACCGACGGCGACGTGGCCGGCGCGATCATGGCGGCCCGTGCCGGTACGAACATCGACCTCATGCTGGGCATCGGCGGCACCCCCGAGGGCATCGTGGCGGCGTGCGCGCTGAAGTGCCTGGGCGGCGTGATCCAGGGCCGGCTCTGGCCGCGTGACGACGCCGAGCGCAGCAAGGCCGTCAACGCCGGGCACGATCTCGGCCAGGTGCTCACCACCAACGACCTGGTCAGGTCGGACGACGTGTTCTTCGCGGCGACCGGCATCACGCACGGCGAGCTCATGCGGGGCGTACGGTTCAGGGCCGGCTCGGCGGTGACGGAGTCGCTGGTGATGCGCGGCCGGTCGGGGACGATCCGCAAGATCGAGAGCGAGCACCAGCTCTGGAAGTTGCGGGCGTACAGCGCGATCAACTTCGACACCGCGGGCTGAGCGCAGGCCCGGGCGGGACGGACGCGCGGGGCCGGCTGAGCGCCGGCCCCGCCTGGACCGTCCCGGGGCCGGGTTCAGCGGCGGCGTTTGCGGCGGGGCGGCTCCTTGACCTTGACCTCGCCGGCGAAGTTGGTCGTGCGCACCTCGAGGACGGGCCCGCCCGGCTCGGTCGGCTGCTTGGTCAGCCGGACGGTCTTGTCCTTGGCGACCCTGATCACCTCGAGCCCTTCCGGCACGTGGATCTCCAGCCCGCCGAAGACGAGGGTGGCGTTGATGACGATGCGCCGGTTCTGCAGGATCGCGTCGCGGAAGTCGAGCTTCGTCGTGCCGAACATGGCGGTCACGGCGACCTCGGCGGGCACGACCCAGCGCCCGCCGCGCTGCTCCTTCTTGAAGATGGCCGACACCGGCCGGCCGTCGAGGTTGAGCGGTTGTTCCTCGGCGGGCAGCAGATCGGCGGTGAGCGCGGCCAGTTCGCCGAGCGTGCGCGAGGAGTAGAGCACGCCGAGCCGTTCCTCCAGCTCTTCGAGGGAGAGCCGACCGTCGGCGTGGGCGTCCTGGAGGACCTGGGCGATGCGCTCCCGATCGGCGTCGGACGCGCGGAGCTCGTGCGGCTGGGGTGCGTCGCTGGGCGCCGGCTGGCGGCGGGCCGTCACCCACTCCTCGGCCAGCCGCTCTCCCACTTCCTGCAGCTTGGGCAACCACGATCCAGCGCGTTCGTTCACACTTCTGACGATATCTGGCGCCCGCCGGAAGCGCTCGTCCCGAACCGGTCAATGTCAGCGGATTCGCACCGGGCGCGACGATCCTCTCGGGCAGGCGTGTCGGCGTGGCGGGCCGCGCGCGGAATCCGTACGCCTTCCCGTCCGTTGATCAGGCGGAGGAGGTGTGTGCGCATGCATCGACCGGCGCGGTGGGGTCTCGGCGCGGCAGGGGCGGGCATCGCGGTCATCGTCGGCCTGGAGGTGTCCAGCCTCGACGACCTGAACCCGATCAGGCGGACCATCAGTGAGCACGGCATGGGCCCCGGCGGCTGGATCTTCGGCTGCGCGGTGGGTCTGCTGGCGGCGGGGTCGGTGGGCATCGGGGTGTCGCTGGCGCGCAGGAAGCTGGCCGGGGTCCTCGGCACCGTGGCGCTCATGGGGTGGAGCGTCGGCCTGCTCCTGACGGCCTGGTTCGAGAAACACGACTGGTCGGTGGGGCCGAGCGTGAGCGGGAGCATCCATCGGGTGGGCAGTTTCGTGGCCTTCCTGTGCCTGCCGCTGGCGGTCGTGCTCATCACCGGGCCGTGGCGGCGTCGCGAGCGGTCGCGGGCCACGCTGGTGGCGTTCGGGCTCGGGGTGTGCTCGGTGTTGTGGGTGGTGGGCATCGCCACGATGGTGTTCATCGGCACGCGCAACGGCGTGCCCTGGTATCGGGTCATGCCGCTCGGGCTGGTGGAGCGCGGCCTGGCCGTCACGGAGGTGGCGGCGCTGCTGGCGCTCGGCGTGTGGGCGGCCACTCCGGGAAGCCGGTCGCTGAAACCTGGGTTCCGTGCTGGCGGAACGGCCGGATCTGCGGCTAACCTGACTCCGCCTCACGTTTGATCCACCCCCCGATCAGGAGGCCGCCGTGCCGTCCTCGCGTGATCGCCAGGCCCGGCTCGCCACGTACGTCGTCTACGCCGTGCAGGGCCTGTCCTTCGCCTCGCTGCTCATCCAGGTCGCCGCGCTGCAGGACCGGCACCGGATCGACGAGGGCACGCTGACGCTGCTCCTCCTGATCGTCCCCGTGTTCGCGGGGGTCGGCAGCGTGGCGGCGGGCGCGTTCGCCGCCCGCCACGGCAGCAGGATCCTGCTGCGGATCGCCCAGCCGGTGGTGGCCGCCGCCGTGGTGCTGGCGGGGCTCGCGCCGAGCGTGCCGCTGCTGGTTCCGGTGCTGCTGGTGTTCGGGCTGGCCGTGGGCGCGGTCGACGCCGGCATCAACATGCAGGGCGTGGCGGTCGAGCGCAGGTACGGCGTCCAGGTGCTGAACGGCTTCCACTGCGTGTGGAGCGCCTTCGGCATGGCGGGAGCGTTATGGGCGTCGGTGGCCGCCGGTCTCCCGCTGCCGGTCATCATGGCGATCCCGATGGTCTTCGCACTGGCGGGCTCCCTCTACGCGGGCCGCGGCCTGTGCGCGCCGGAGGACGAGAAGGCCCCTGCCGCCCCCGGAACC
>NZ_JAAAHR010000204.1:0-16391 GCF_009908215.1 Nonomuraea sp. K271
AGGCGGGCGAGTTCGGCCGTCACCGTGCCAGTCCTTGCGCCGCGCGTCGCGTGACGTACCTCGCCCGACTCGTCCAGCAGCGCGGCCCAGCCGCCGACCTCCTTGGCGAGCCGGTCGATGACCGCGTACATGCCCTCCGGTCGCAGCGCGGCCCGCGTCAACCGTCCCTGGGCGTCGAAGGCGCGGGTGATCTCCTCGTACTGCTCGGCGGCCAGGAGTTCGCTGACGGCCTTGCCGATGGCGATGAACGGCGTCTCGCGCGGCACTTCGAACAGGGGCAGCCCGTGCTCTTCTGCGGCGGCGACCAGGGCCGCGGGAACCTTCTCGTGCGAGACCCCCACGCCGAAGCCGAGGCCGGCCACGCCGCGAGCCACCAGTCGAGCGACATATCCCGACAGGTCCCCAGCCATCCGCATCCCCGTCGTGAGCAGCAGTTCCCCACCCTCCAGGTACGGGGTCGGGTCCGCGAGCTCGCTCACCGCCACCCACCGCACCGGCACATCCAGCACCCCAGCGCCGCCCCTTCCGCCCGCCCCAGACCGACGCGACCCCTCGGACGGCGCACGGCCGGACAGCGCACGATCAGACAGCGCACGATCAGACAGCGGGCGGGCGGACGGCGGGCGGGCGGAGGTGCCGGCGAGTGGGCGGAGGCGCATGCGACGCACCACCGTCCGCAGGGAAGGCGGCATGAGGATTTTGTCCATTCTGGCGAATACGACCGCCTTCAGTTTGACATATCGGCATATCGGCGCAGGTGAGAGGCCGCCGTAGCGTCGGGGCCATGAGCATTCCCCAGGAACGACGCGTCGTGACCGCGATCCCAGGCCCCAAGTCGCAGGAGTTGCTGGCCCGCAAGCAGGCCGCCGTCCCACCCGGCATCGGCACCGCCCTGCCGGTCTTCGTCACCCGCGCGGGCGGCGGGGTGCTCCAGGACGCCGACGGGAACTCGCTGATCGACTTCGGCTCCGGCATCGCCGTGACCAGCGTGGGCAACGCCGCACCCAAGGTCGTCGAACGTGTCCGGCGGCAGGTCGCCGACTTCACCCACACCTGTTTCATGGTCACCCCGTACGAGTCGTACGTGCGGGTGTGCGAGAAGCTGAACGAGCTGACCCCCGGTGACCACGACAAGCGCACCGTGCTGGTGAGCACGGGGGCCGAGGCCGTGGAGAACGCCGTCAAGATCGCCCGCCACGCCACCGGCAGGCCGGCCGTCGTGGTGTTCGACCACGGCTACCACGGCCGCACGCTGCTCACGATGACGCTCACGGCCAAGAACATGCCGTACAAGGAGAAGTTCGGCCCCTTCGCACCCGAGGTCTACCGCGTGCCGCTCGCGTACCCGTTCCGCTGGCCGTCCGGGCCGGAGAACTGCGCCGAGGAGGCCGCCGAACAGGCCATCGACATGATCATCAAGCAGGTGGGGGCGGAGAACGTGGCCGCCGTGGTGATCGAGCCGATCGCCGGCGAGGGCGGGTTCATCGTGCCCGCGAGGGGTTTTCTGCCACGCGTCGCGGAGTTCTGCAGGGCCAACGGGATCGTGTTCGTGGCCGACGAGGTGCAGACGGGGTTCGCGCGCACCGGCACGATGTTCGCCTGTGAGGACGAGGGCATCGTGCCCGACATCATCACCACCGCGAAGGGCATCGCGGGCGGCCTGCCACTGGCGGGCGTGACCGGGCGCGCGGAGATCATGGACAAGGTGCACGCGGGCGGCCTCGGCGGCACGTACGGCGGCAACCCCCTCGCCTGCGAGGCCGCGCTGGGCGTGATGGAGACCATCGAGGAGGAGGACCTGGTCGCCAGGGCCCGCCGCATCGGCGACACCATGCTGCCCCGGCTGAGGGCGTTGCAGGAGCGCTTCGACGTGATCGGCGACGTGCGCGGCCGAGGCGCGATGATCGCCATCGAGCTGGTCGAGCCGGGCACCAAGGTGCCGAACCCGGCCGCCGTCCAGGAGATCGTCCGGCGCTGCCACGCGGAGGGCCTGCTGGTGCTCACGGCGGGCACGTACGGCAACGTGCTGCGCTTCCTGCCGCCGCTGGTCATTCCGGACCATCTGCTCGAGGAAGGGCTCGGCATCCTGGAGAAGGCGATCGCCGAACTGTAGAACAAACCCATCCGAATCGGGCACCCGGCTTGCGCTGGATGCCCGATTTTGTTGGTGTAACTGCCGTCAGCTGGGTAGAGAATTCACCCTGACTTGACGCTCTGCTAGACGATCACAGCCACGGTCAGGGTTATAACGGTTCCGGTATACGGATGGGCAATGGCTGCGGGAAGCGTGATGAACTGGAGTTCCACCAAGACGGCGACGCGGAGCATGGTGACGTTCGACCCTGAAGGGCTGACCTGGGCTCAGCGTGACGGCGACGCCTGTGTCGTCTGCCACAAACGCTGGCCACGACCACGCAAGCGGGTCGGCCGGCTGCCCGACGACGCGCCGGTCCTGGCCTGCGCCGACTGCGCCGAAGCGCTCCTGCCCTCGCCCGCCGCGACCGTCGTCGCCTTCCCGTCACGCTGAACAGGTCCGACTGAAACACCACGCCGCCGTCCCCGTGCCGCAGGACAGCGAGACGCCCCGGGACAGGGGGGAAGGCCCAGGGCGTCTCTGCAGGTCACGCCCAGCGGGGGGAGGGGGCGCGCCCGCGGCACATCACGTCAGGATCGGCGCCCCCGTTCACTCGGCGAGTTCCCGCCACCGCTCGGTCCAGGCGTCATAGTCACTACATTCCCCGCAAGCGGGCGGCCGTACCGCGAAGACCACGTGGTCGAGCTTCTTCTCCTCGCCTGCGCCGTACGCCTCGCACATCTGCCTGGCCCGCCCCTTGCACGCCTTGTCGTTGGCCGGAGCCAACCCCACCCACGCGGCCGCGTCGCGCTGCGCGTCGGCCGCGGTCACCCAGTTGAGCCACCGGTAGGCGCAGGTGGTGTCGGGCACGTTCGCGCCGAGCATCCACGAGTCGACCCACCCGGTGGTCCGGCGGGTGCTGACGGCCTTGATCGGCTTCCCCGCCTTCTGCAGCAACATCTTGTGGTACGGGGTCGCCTGGGCATAGTCGAGCGACCCGGTGGCGAACCCCTTGACCAGGTCGATCGGGTTGCGCCAATAGACGCGGTCCCTGCTGCCTTCCAGCAGCGCCATCGTCTGGTCGAGCTGCTTGGTCGTCAGCTCGTACGGCTCGTCCGAGCCGCCGGCCATGGCCGCGTCGGCTATCGTCAGCGGGGTGTCCCTGAGCGCGACCCGCTCTGAGGCGAACACCTCACGCAGGTCCGCGCCCTCGACCCGGCCGGCGTCGTAGATGAACTCGTGGTAGCCCCACAGGTAGGGCACGCCGTACACCTTGCCCGAGACGGTGGACATGTCACGGAAACGCTCGTCGATGTCGTCGTAGCCGGCGATTTTGGCCGGGTCGATGGCCTGCACCTGCTTATTCGCGACCAGGTCGGCCGCCAGCACGGGCCCGGCGGAGATCACGTCGTAGGGCCGGTCGTCGACTTTGTCGGCCATTTCCTCGGCGGTTTGCACGCTGTCGAGCTTGGCGATCCGGCAGCCGGTCTCCTTCTCGAACGCGCCCGTCCAGTTGACCTTGGGGCTGGTGCCGCCGTACTCGGCGTAGCCGCGGTAGGTGAGGATCTGCAGGGTGCCGTCACTCTGCGTCGCCGTCGGACTCTGAGAGGGACTCGGGGAAGCGCTCGGGGAAGGGCTCGGCGGTGTGGGCCGCGCCGCTCCCATGCCGACGACCAGCGCTGATGCGGCGATCGCCAAGGCATAAGTACGACGACGATCCACGATGTCCCCCCTTGTCCCTCTGCTGGGAGCTTACCGGGGAGCGGGACGGGAGGGACGCGCATCTCTCCCGTCCGTAATCGCGAGTTACCTGTTCGTGGGGAAGCCGAGGTTCACGCCACCGTGCGAGGGGTCGAGCCAGCGGGACGTGACGACCTTGCCGCGGGTGTAGAAGTGCACGCCCTCGGTGCCGTGCACGTGGGTGTCGCCGAACAGCGAGGCCTTCCAGCCGCCGAAGCTGTAGAAGGCCATCGGCACCGGGATGGGCACGTTGACGCCGATCATGCCCACCTCGACCTCGTTCTGGAACCGCCGGGCGGCGCCGCCGTCGTTGGTGAAGATCGCCGTGCCGTTGCCGTACTCGCCGCCGTTGATCAGCTCCAGGCCCTCCTCGTACGAGCCGACGCGCACGATCGACAACACCGGCCCGAAGATCTCGTCGGTGTGCGTACGCGAGCCCGGGGGGACGTGGTCGAGCACGGTCGGCCCGAGCCAGAAGCCGGGTGTCTCGGCGGCCTTGCCGCCGCCGAGCACCGCCGTCTCGCGGCCGTCCACGACCAGCTTGGCGCCCTCCTCGACCCCCAGGTCGAGGTAGGACGCGACCTTGTCGCGGTGGATTCCGGTGACCAGCGGCCCCATCTGCGCCTTCGGGTCGTCGCCAGGGCCGATCACCAGCCGGCTCACCCGTTCGACGATCTTCTGCACGAGCTCGTCGCCGATGGGGTCGACGGCCAGCACGACCGAGATCGCCATGCAGCGTTCGCCCGCCGAGCCGAACCCGGCCGACACCGCCGAGTCGGCCACCAGGTCGAGGTCGGCGTCGGGGAGCACGAGCATGTGGTTCTTGGCGCCGCCGAGGGCCTGGACCCGCTTGCCGTGCGCGGTTCCGGTCTCGTAGACGTAGCGGGCGATCGGGGTGGAGCCGACGAACGAGACGCCGCGCACGTCCGGGTGTTCGAGCAGCCGGTCGACGGCGGCCTTGTCGCCCTGCACGACGTTGAACACGCCGTCGGGCAGCCCTGCTTCCTGCCAGAGCCGGGCCATCAGCAGCGACGCCGACGGGTCCTTCTCCGACGGCTTGAGCACGAACGTGTTCCCGCACGCTATCGCGATCGGATACATCCACATCGGCACCATGGCGGGGAAGTTGAACGGCGTGATCCCGGCCACCACGCCCAGCGGCTGGCGGATGGAGTAGGAGTCGACCCGCGTCGAGACGCCTTCGGAGAAGCCGCCCTTGAGCAGGTGCGGGATGCCGCAGGCGAACTCCACGACCTCCAGGCCCCTCGACACCTCGCCGAGCGCGTCGGAGTGCACCTTGCCATGCTCGGACGAGATCAGCGCCGCCAGCTTGTCGCGGTGGGCGTACATCAGCTCGCGGAAGCGGAACAGCACCTGCGACCGCTTCATCAGAGAGGCGTCCCGCCAGGCGGGGAAGGCCGCCGTCGCGGCGGCCACGGCCGCGTCCACGGCGGCCGCCGACCCCAGCGCCACGTGCCCGCTGACCTCGCCGGTGGCGGGGTTGAAGAGCTCGGCGGTACGGTCGTCGCCGTCCGCGAGCGCCCCGTTGATCCAGTGCTTGACCGACTTCACTGAGCTGCTGCCTCTGCGTTGATGGTTTCCAGTGCGGTGACGATGATGCCGAGCCCCTCGACGGCCTCGTCCACCGTGAGGGTGAGGGGCGGCGCCATGCGGATGGCGTTGCCGTACAGGCCGCCCTTGCCCGCCAGCAGGCCGGCCTTCTTGGTCTCCTCCATGAAGCGGGACGCCTGCGCGGGGCCTTCCAGTTCGATGGCGAACATCAGCCCCTTGCCCCGCACCTCCTTGACCACGGGCAGTCGCTCGGCCGCCTCCTTGAGCCCGTTGATGATGATGGCGCCGGTACGAGCGGCGTTGGCCTGCAGGTCGTGGTCGAGCACGAAGTCGAGGGTGGCGTTGGCGGCGGCCATGGAGATGGGGTTGCCGCCGAACGTCGACAGGCCCACCGCGTGCGGGGCGTCCATCAGGTCACCGCGCGCGACGACGCCGCCGACGGCGAAGCCGTTGCCCAGCCCCTTGGCGAACGTGAGCATGTCGGGCGTGACGCCGTGGTTCTGAATGCCGAAGAACGCGCTGCCGGTGCGGCCCCACCCGGTCTGCACCTCGTCGGAGATGAACAGGATGCCCTGCTCGTCGAGCACCTCCTTGTACGCGGCGAACAGCCCGTCGGGAGCCATCGTGAACCCGCCCACGCCCTGGATCGGCTCGGCGATGAGCGCGGCCACGTCGTTGGAGACGGAGGTGGCCAGCACGTGGCGCAGGTCGTCGACGCACGCCTTGACGTAGTCGGCGTCCGACAGGCCCGCGAACTGGGTGAGGTGCCGGTCGGTGCCGTGCAGGAAGTGCACGTTGAGCGGGGACAGCGAGTTGTTCTTCCACGCCCGGTTGGCGGTGACGCTGATCGCCCCGAAGCTGCGCCCGTGGTAGCTCTGCCGCATGGCGAACACCTGGTCGCTCTTCCGCGCGTACGTGGCCAGCAGCAGGGCGGTCTCGTTGGCCTCGGTGCCGGAGTTGGTGAAGAAGACCTTGGCGTCGGGGATGCCGGACAGCCGCGCGATCTTCTCGGCGAGCTCGACCTGGCCGCGCAGCAGGTAGGCGGTGCTGGTGTGCACCACGCCCGTGGCGAGCTGGCGTTCGACGGCCTCACGCACTTCGGGCACGTCGTACCCGATCATGTTGGTCAGGATGCCGGCGAAGAAGTCGAGATAGCTCTTGCCCTCGCCGTCGATGACGCGGTTGCCCTTGCCGCTGACGATCTCGATGGGCTCGGTGTAGTTGAGTGCCAGCCAGGCGGGCATCACTGCCCGATGGCGCGCGAGAAGCTCCGACATGCTCCCGAGTATTCCTTTTTCGTCCGCATCCTCCTATCTCCAGAGTGTCGGGTTAGCGGAAAATCGGGTTACACGATGTAACGACACCTTACGAGCGACGAGCGTGTCCGCAAGCTGGTCAGCCTCGAAAGCATGAGGGAACCCCGTGTGCGCTAGACCCCTTCGGTGGCGGGCTCGCGCACCTCGGCGGCGGGGGCGAGGGCCGGGCGCAGCACCGTGAACGCGAGCAGCGCGGCGGCCACGCTGAACCCGGCCCCCACCCACGACCCGACGTGCACCGCGGTGGTGAACGCCTCTCTGGCGGGCTCCACCATGCCGAGCCTGAACGCCTCTCCGATCGAGTCACGGGCCGCGGCGGGCACGTCGGCGGGCATGGAGGAGGTGAACACCCCGGCCAGCACGCTGCCCAGGACGGCGATGCTCAGGGCCAGGCCGACCTGCTGGACGGTGTCGTTGAGCGCCGAGCCGACACCGGCGTGCTCCAGCGGGATCGCCCCCATCAGCGACGCGTACGCCGACGGCCCGGCCAGCCCTCCGCCCGCGCCCATCAGCACGAGCGCGCACAACAACGACGGGTAGCCGGTAGTGGCCGCCATGATCACGAAACCGGCGGCCATGACGGACAGCCCGCCCGAGATCAGCGTACGGTTGCTCACCTTCTTCCCCAGCCCCGCGCCGATCCCGTTGAACAGCACCGCGGCGCCGGCCTGCGGCAGCATGGCGAGCCCGGCCTGCAACTCGCCGTAACCCAGCACGAACTGCAGATACTGCGTCAACATCAGCATGACGGCGCCGGCGCCGAACGACATGAGCAGGATCGAGAAGGAGGCGCCGCCGAAGTTTCGGTTCCTGAACAACGTCAGCGGCACCATCGGGTGCTCGGAACGGCGTTCCCAGAGCACGAAGGCGGCCAGGGCGATCACGGCGAAGGCGATGACCAGCGGGTTCCACTCGCGCTCGATGATGACGTAGACGCCCGCGGTCAGGCCGGTGATCGACAGCACCACGCCGACCGGGTCGATCTTCCGCGCGCCGCTGCGGGTCTCCGGCATCAGGACGTAGGCGGCGACGATGGCCACCACCGCGATGGGGATGTTCAGCAGGAAGACCGAGCCCCACCAGTAGTGCTCCAGCAGGAAGCCGCCCAGCGTCGGGCCCGCGACCACGCCGAGCATCGCGACGCTGCCCCAGATGGCCATGGCCTTGCGCCGCTCGTCCTCGTCGAAGACGGTCATGAGGATCGACAACGTCGAGGGCATGAGGATCGAGCCGCCGACCCCCATGAGCGCCCGCGCGCCGATCACCTGCCACGGTTCGGTGGCCAGCACCGCGAGCAGCGACGCCCCGCCGAAGAGTGCCAGGCCGATGACCAGGAACCTCCTGCGCCCGTAGCGGTCGGACAGGCTGCCAGCGGTCAGCAGGAGACCCGCGAAGGCGAGCACGTAGGCGTCCAGGATCCACTGGATGTCGGAGTACGTGGCGCCGAGCTCTTCGATGAGCGACGGGATCGCCAGGTTGAGCACGGTGCCGTCCACGGTCAGCACCAGAAGCGAGAGGCACAGAACGACGAGGGTCCACCACCGCCGAGGGTCTCGTACATTGTTCGAGTTCACCCGCACACTGTAGGGCACAATAGAACAGTGTGCGAGTACCTTTATTCTTGGACGCATGACCGGCAAGCAGTTCACCTCCGTATGGGTCCGCGAGCCACGCAAGCCCGCGGCCCCCGGCCGCAGCCGCATGGAGATCGTCAGAGCCGCCGTGGAGATGCTCGACGAGGAAGGGCTCAGCGGGCTGAGCATGCGCAAGCTCGGCGCGAAGCTGGGCGCCGGCGCCACCAGTCTCTACTGGTACGTCGCCACCAAGGACGAGCTGCTGGAACTGGTCTACGACGAGGTGTGGGGCGAGATGACCGTGCCCGACCCCGACCGGGTGGGCTGGCGCGACAGCGCCTCCGCGGTGGCCCACAGCATGCGCCAGGCGGTCCTGCGCCATCCGTGGTCGGCCGACCTCATCGGCCGCCTGCCCGCGCTCGGTCCCCAGGCGATGCTCGTCGCCGACCGCATGCGTAAGATGATCAAGGCGGCCGGGTTCACGGGGATGGACATCGACTTCGCCATCTCCACGCTCACCGCCTACGTCTTCGGCATGACGATCCCCGAGATCGCCTGGAACACCGCGATGGGCGACCGGTACGACGCCGACGAGATGCGCGCCGTGGTCACCAGGGCCGCAGCCGGCCATCCCGACATGCTGGAGCGCATCGACATGGACACCTACGACGACCCGCAGGCGATCCGGGAGATGTGTTTCGACTTCGGGCTCGTGTCGCTGCTGGACGGCCTTGAGCGGCGGCTGGCGACGTAGCAGGATCCGAGACATGAGCGATTTCCGTGCCGCCCGTGACTTCCTGCTCGGCGCCGACCCCGTCACCGCGCGACGCGACTTCCGCTGGCCGGAGCCGTCGGAGTTCAACTGGGCACTCGACTGGTTCGACGGGGTGCTGGCCGCCGAGACGCCCGGCGCCGTCGCATTGAAGATCGTGGGCGAGAGCAGCGCCCGCTACACCTTCGCCGAGTTGTCGGCCCGCTCCAACCAGGTCGCCAACTGGCTGCACCGGCAGGGCGTGCGCCGGGGCGACCGCATCCTGCTCATGCTGGGCAACCAGGCCGAGTTGTGGGAGTCGCTGCTGGCCGCGATGAAGCTGGGCGCGGTCATCATCCCCGCCACCACGCTGCTGACCGGGAAGGACATCACGGAGCGCATCGAGCGCGGCGGCGTTGCCCACGTGATCGCCAACGCCGCCGACGCGGGCAAGTTCACGGGCGGCGACTACACGAAGATCGCCGTCGGTGACGCCTACACCTGGCTGTCCTACCACGAGGCGTACGAAGCGCCCGAGCGCTACTCTCCCGACGGTCCCACCCGGGCCCAGGACACGCTCCTGCTCTACTTCACCTCCGGCACGACCTCGCAGCCCAAGCTGGTCGAGCACACGCACGCCTCCTATCCCGCGGGGCACCTGTCGACGATGTACTGGATCGGCCTGCGGCCGGGCGACGTGCACCTCAACGTGTCGTCCCCGGGATGGGCCAAACACGCGTGGAGCAACGTGTTCGCCCCCTGGAACGCCGGCGCGACCGTGCTGATCCACGACTACCAGCGCTTCTCCGCCCGCGCCCTGCTGGAGGTGCTCCGCGACGAGCAGGTCACCACGTTCTGCGCGCCCCCGACCGTGTGGCGGATGCTCATCCAGGAGGACCTCGCGGCCTGGCGGCTGCCGCTGCGCACGGCCGTGGCCGCGGGCGAGCCGCTCAACCCGGAGATCATCGACCAGGTGGCCAAGGCGTGGGGCCTGACGATCAGGGACGGCTACGGGCAGACCGAGACCACCGCGCAGATCGGCAACGCGCCGGACGACCCGGTCAGGCCGGGCTCGATGGGGCGGCCGCTGCCGGGGTACGACGTGGTGCTCGTCGATCCGGTCTCGGGCGAGCAGGGGGACGACGGCGAGATCTGCCTGCCGCTGGACGAGCGCCGCCCCCTAGGCCTCATGTCCGGATATGTCGGTGGATCTAGTGAAGCTATGCGCGACGGCTTCTACCACACCGGCGACGTCGCCACCCGCGACCAGGACGGCTACATCACCTACGTCGGCAGGACCGACGACGTCTTCAAGGCCTCCGACTACCGCATCTCGCCGTTCGAGCTGGAGAGCGTGCTGCTGGAGCACGCCGCCGTGGCGGAGGCCGCCGTGGTCGCGGCGCCCGACCCGGTGCGGCTCGCCGTACCGAAGGCCTATGTGACGCTGGCACCGGGCTTCGAGCCGGACGAGACGACCGCGCGGGCGATCTTCGAGCACTGCCGCAGGGAGCTGGCGCCGTTCAAGCGGGTGCGACGGCTGGAGTTCGACGAGCTGCCGAAGACCATCTCCGGCAAGATCCGGCGGGTTGAGCTGCGCATACGCGAGCCCCGCGGCGAGTTCCGCGAGGAGGATCTGACGTCATGAGAAGGGAACACGGCGTAAATCCCCCTTTACCCGTTCTTACAGGCTGATCAGCTAGGCTCTGCCCCGTGCTGCCCACCATCGCCGACGTCCTCGCCTTGGAGACCGTGCGCCGGGGCAACCCGCGCGTGGTCGCGGGCGCCGATCGGCTCGACACCAAGGTGCGGTGGGTGCACGTCGGCGAGATCGCCGACATCGCACAGCTCCTGCGCGGCGGGGAACTCGTGCTCACCACAGGCGTCGCGCTCCCCGACGACCCGGAGAAGCTCGCCGACTACATCGGCGAGCTTTCCAGTGTGGGGGCCTCGGGGCTGATCGTGGAGCTGGGCCGCAAGTTCGTCCGCGAGCTGCCGCGCGCCGTGGTCAAGGCCGCCGAGGAGCACGGCCTGCCGGTCATCGTGCTGACCCGCGAGACGCCGTTCGTGCAGATCACCGAGTCCGTGCACGCCCGGATCATCGACATCCAGCTGGAGGAACTTCGGGCCTCCGAGCAGCTCCACGAGGTCTTCACCGAGCTGTCGGTCGAAGGCGCCTCGCCCGCCGAGGTGCTGGCGCAGGTGGCCAGGCTGTCCGGCCGGCCCGTGCTGCTGGAGAACCTGGCCCACCAGGTGCTGGCCTGCGAGTCCGCGGGCCGTGACGCGGGCGCCCTGCTGGCCGGGTGGGAGAGCAGGTCCAGGGCGGTGGCCCCGGCCGAACGCACCGCGTACGACGCCGCGTCCGGCTGGCTGGTCACCACGGTCGGCGCTCGCGGCCAGGACTGGGGGCGGCTGATCCTCATCTGCGGCTCCTCGCCGAGCCCGCGCGACATGGTGCTGGCCGAGCGCGCCGCCACCACGCTCGCCCTGGGCCGCCTGCTCGAACGCCACCAGGAGTCGCTCGAACGCCAGGCCCACGGCACGATCATCACCGGCATTCTCACCCACGCCTACTCCGATCCCGAGGAGGCCGCCGCCCGCGCCCGTGCGGTCGGCGTGCCCCTCACCGGGCGCAAGCTGGTCAGTGTGGTCATCAGACCGACCGACCCGGTGGACCAGGCGCTGGACGGCCAGGCGCAACTCGGCGAGCTGGCCGAGGCGACCGCCGCCGCGTGCCGCGACGCCCGCCTGCCCGCCCTGGTGGGAGCACTCGACCAGGCGCGCGTCGGGGTCCTGATGCCGCTGCCGCCGCGCGCCCAGGTCGAGCCGGCGCTGACCGCGCTGGCCGACCGGCTGCGCGCGTTGTGGCGGCCCGGCTCGGCGTTCGTGCTGGCGGCCGGCTCGCTGGTGGAGTCCATCCGGGACGTACGCCGCAGCTTCCTCGAAGCCGAGCAGGTCGCCGACGTGGCGGTCCGCCAGCCGGACGGCCGGGCCTTCTACCGCCTGCCCGACCTGCGCCTGCGCGGCCTGCTGCACCTGCTGCGCGACGATGCGCGGCTGCAGACGTTCGCCGAGCGGGAGCTGGGCCCGCTGCTGGCCCACGACGCGCAGCGGGGCGGCGACCTCACCCGCATCCTGCGCATCTATCTCGACGCGGGCAGGAACAAGGCGGTCGCCGCGCAGAAGGCCCATCTGTCCAGGCCCGCCTTCTACGACCGCCTGCGCCGCCTCGAACGTATCCTGGACACCGACCTCGACGACGTCGAGTCATGCCTCTCCCTCCACGTGGCGCTGCTGGCCCTGGAGTCCTTCCGCCGGGAGAACCGGTGAGCACGCCGATGTGTTGGAATGGGCGATATGTCTGATGTGCTCAGGCCCGACCTGGCCGATTTCGGCCGCATGCTCGCCACCGCGGAAGCCTTCTCGATGCCCGTCCACGACGTGCAGCTTTCCCCGGACGAGCTCGACTCCGGCCAGATCGTGGCAGGCGACCAGCCACCTCCTCACTGGAGTTCGGCGGCGGCCGCGGCATGCGGGAGATCACGCCCCGGCGTGGTGACACGGTCTGCGCCGTCCCGCCGGGCCGCGCCGCGATCGCCGTCGAGGGCGGATCCGGCGACGCCGGCCCGCTCCCAGCTCACGGCCTGTGACGGCGTTGCCCGGCAGGGCAGTGCACGTCGAGGCCCTACTTTCGCCCGCGAGCCGTCAGCCGCACGACGAAGAGGATCACGCGGAATGTCGCGGGGGGCACTACCGGTCGGAGGGGCTGAGGATGGCTTCGGCGGTCTTCTCCATGAGGGGATCCGGCTCGGGATCGCCGTCGACGTGGACGGCGCCGGATCGCCCACGATCTTGGAGTGGGCGGCCAGTTCGGTGAGCGCTTTCCGCACGTCCCGGAACGTAGGGCGATCCGTACTGGTGGCGGCGGGTATGCGACGCTGAATGCCAGCATCGCGCATGCCAGGCCGACCGCTTTCGCACCGTTCAGTGATGCTCCGTTCGGTGGAGACGCGCCGACTCGGGGCCGGATCGGTTTCGGCGCGTGCCTTGTGTGTAGGGCCGGCGGGGTTTCCGCCGCGTTTCCGACCGCCCCGAGCTCACCCGAGACCGGCAAGGACCGTCACCGATCCCAATCTCCACACAGCGCAATATGGCGGAGCGGTGCATCGACTTGATCGAGCGATGCCGAGGGGCGGCCTTCCCGTTAGTCGGAAACGCCCGACAGAATGGGGCCGATCCGCACCTACGCGGGGGGCCGCCTTGGATCCACATCCTCCGACCGGCTCGCAGCTCCGCACTTCGCACAAGCCCTAGAAGCCCATCGCAGCCCGTACCTCGTCGAGGGTGGTGACCGCCCGCGCGCGGGCCCGTTCGTTGCCCTCCGCCAGGATCTGCCGCACGTCGTACTCGGCGTGTTCCTTCCTGCGCTTCCTGATGGGGCGCAGGAACTCGTTGACCGCCTCCGTCACCAGGCGTTTGAGCGCGGCGGCGCCGCCGTACCCGATCTCCTCCGCCAGGTCCTGCGGCGAGCGGCCCATGCAGAGGGCGGCGAGCGTGAGCAGGTTGGCCACCTCAGGGCGGTGCGCCTCGTCGAACGTGATCAGCCGATCGGAGTCGGTACGGGCCTTGCGGATGAGGGCGGCCGTCTCGTCCTCCGTGGCCGACAATGTGATGGCGTTGCCACGGCTCTTGCTCATCTTGCCGCCATCCAGCCCTCTGAGCAGCGGCTGCTCCCCCATCATGGCCTCGGGCACCGGGAACACCTCGCCGTACCGTTCGTTGAAACGTCGCGCCACCAGCCGCGTCATCTCCACGTGCGGCAGTTGGTCCTTGCCGACGGGCACCAGCGTGCCCTTGCAGAACAGGATGTCGGCCGCCTGGTGCACCGGATAGGTGAACATCAGGCCGCTGACCGCCCGCTGCGAGCTGTGCGCGATCTCGTCCTTCACCGTGGGGTTACGCTGCAACTCCGCCACCGACACCAGACTGAGGAACGGCAGCATCAACTGGTTCAGCTCGGGGATGGCGCTGTGCCGGAAGATCGTGACCTTGGCCGGGTCGAGTCCGACCGCCAGATAGTCGAGCAGCAGCTCGGTGATGTTGCGCTGGATCTGGCCGGGCAGGTCGCGGTCGGTGATGACCTGGTAGTCGGCGATCAGGACGTACATGGGATGAACGTCCTGCAGTTCGACGCGATTGGCCAGCGAACCGAAATAGTGGCCCAAGTGCAGCGGCCCGGTCGGGCGGTCACCCGTGAGCACGACGTCTTTCATGGCCTCTCTCCTTTGGATAAATGCCGTCCCGGAGAGAACCCACACGTTGACGGGCCGCCTCGAGACGGCCCGGACATGGGTTATCAGTGGCCGTCTATCGGCCACCACCACATGCCGCTGTGTGTCATATCCGAATTGTATCCACTGGTGGTGTCAATCTCGTAACCTCTGCACTTCTTTCGCGTGTTCGCCTGCCTCAGAGACCTTGATCTCGCCAGGATGGTGCGGTCCCTTTACCGCCCTCTGGAGAATTCATGTCTCGACGCACCCTCGCCGGCGGCCTGGCCATAGCCGCGGCACTCACCCTCACCACACTGCCGGTCGCGTCCGTCGCGGCCGAGCAGGCGTCGGTGAGGTTCCCGTCGGCCAAGTTTCCGCTGGGCACCCGGCCCGCGGCGACCAAGAAGACGACGACCGTGGCACAGGGCATCGACCTGTACGACGTGAAGGCGGGCACGTCGACCGACGGTTACACGGTGACCGTGCTGATGCCGTCAGGCCGCGACTACGGGACCCTCCGCACCGCCGAGGCCGTGGTGGTCGAGGTGGAGGCCGCCGGAGAGACCCCCAGCCTGCAGAAGGTGATCAGGCCCGGCGTCGCCGACGCCCCCTCGCAGACCGTGTACATGGTCCGGGTCGGCCTGTGGTCCTTCAAGGACAAGAAGAAGGCGGATAAGACCGCCAAGACACTCAAGAAGGCCGGCCTGAAGGTCAAGGTCGACTATCTCGGCGACGACGGCCTGAAAACCACGGGCCCCTGGAACGTCAAGGTCGTCATGATCGACAAGAAGGCCTTCCGCGGCTCGTACGCGGCCTCGCTCGGCAAGAGCGTGGCCAAGCGCGAAACCGTCTCGTCGATGGTCAAGGCCGGCAAGGCACTGGTCGGCGTCAACGGCGGTTTCTTCAACATCCACACCGCCAAGGCGCTGCGCGGCGAACCCGTCGGCGCGTCCGTCGTGAACGGCAAGCTCCTGAGCGAGGCCATCCCCGGCCGGTCGGCCGTGGTGCTAAGAGGCCGATCCGCGAAGATCACCGAGCTGACGACGACCGTGAGCGCGGTCTCCCAGGACGGCGAGAAGGCCGAGATCAACGGCGTCAACCGGGCCGCCGCCACCGACGAGCTGGTCCTCTACACGGAGGAGTACGGCGCCAAGACGCCCACCGGCGGCACGGACGCCGTGATCGACCCCAACGGCAAGGTCGTGGGTCTGCGCACCTCCGGCGGCAAAATCATCAAGGGCATGCGGGTGCTGCACGGCAACGGCGTGGGCGCCGACTGGCTCAACGAGCACGCCTGGCAGGACTGGAAGGTGAAGATCACCACCAAGGTCGTCGACCTGCGCACCAAGAAGGCCCTCAAGCTGACCCCCGACCTGAACGTGATCGCGGGCAGCGTCGGGCTCGTACGCAACGGCAAGGTCAAGATCACCGCCAAGCGTGACGGCCACGACTCGATGAACATGATCCTCCGCCGTCACCCGCGCACGCTTCTCGGCACCACGAAGAACGGCAGCCTCATCCTGGCCACCATCGACGGACGGCAGCCGGGCATCACCGTGGGCGCGAACTTCGTGGAGGCCGCCCAGTTCATGCGCTGGCTGGGCGCAAAGCACGCCATCAACCTGGACGGCGGCGGGTCGACGTCGATGGTGGTCGACAACAAGCTCGTCAACCGGCCTTCGGACGGCTCGGAACGCGGCATCGGCGACGCTCTCCTGGTCCTCCCCAAGTAACCTCAGGAGCGACTCCCTGAATCACCGAAGGGACCCGTGCCACCACGCACGGGCCCCTTCTTCGCTCAGCGCCTCGCCCCAGGCCGCGCTCATCGAGCACAAAAAAAGGGCTCCACGCCTCAAGCGTGGAGCCCCTACAAAAACTGTCCGGCGGCGACCTACTCTCCCACACCCTCCCGAGTGCAGTACCATCGGCGCAGAGAAGCTTAACTTCCGGGTTCGGAATGTAACCGAGTGTTTCCTTCCCGCCATAACCGCCGTAACCCCATGAAACCGACAAACACAACCGCTTGCAGTCTCAGAATTGCCTAGTGGACGCGAGCAACACCATAAAAAGTATGCTTTGTGGTCAAGTCCTCGG
>NZ_JAAAHR010000205.1:0-16066 GCF_009908215.1 Nonomuraea sp. K271
CCCTCACCCACCTCACCACATCCTCGCCCGCACGGTCACGACAGGCGCCTTCCCCGTGACGGGACGGCCCGCGCTCCGGGCGACGCGCCCACATCGGGCCGCACGATCCCGTGACACGGTGACCCACGCGCGAACCCGTGACGCGTCCTGGCTCGGCGGCGGGATGCCCGATCGGGTGGCGGAGGAAGAGACAGCGGCTGGTGGTCCCGGGGGCCGCTGTGCGGTTCAGCCGCCGATGGCGGACATGGGGCGGGCGGGCTGGAGGAAGGACGGGTCGTCGATACCGTGCCCCGCGCGCTTGCGGGCGACCGCGGCCACCCACCTGCCGGCCAGTTCGTCGTCGGACGCGCCCGCGCGCATGGGGGTCTTGAGGTCGGACTCCTCGGTGGCGAACAGGCAGTTGCGCACCTGGCCGTCGGCGGTGAGCCGGACCCGGTCGCACGAGCCGCAGAACGGGCGCGTCACCGAGCCGATGACCCCCACCCGCGCCGGCCCGCCGTTGACGAGAAACCGTTCGGCGGGGGCGCTGCCGCGCTCCTCCAGGTCGTCGGCCGTCAGGTCGAACGAGGCGGACAGCATCCCAAGGATCTCGTCGGCGGTGACCATGCCCTCGCGGCTCCAGCCGTGCTGCGCGTCCAGCGGCATCTGCTCGATGAAGCGCAGTTCGTACCCCTGGTCGAGGCACCAGCGCAGGAGCGGCACCGCCTCGTGGTCGTTGACGCCGCGCATGAGGACCGCGTTGACCTTCACGGGCCGCAGGCCCGCCTCGTCCGCGGCGGCCAGTCCGGCGATCACGTCGGCGTGCCGGTCGCGGTGCGCGAGCCGCTTGAACGTGCCGGGATCGAGGGTGTCGAGCGAGATGTTGACCCGGTCGAGCCCGGCCTCGGCCAGCGGGCCCGCCAGGCGGGCCAGGCCGATGCCGTTGGTGGTGAGCGACACCTGCGGCCTGGGGGTGAGCGCGGTGGTGCGGGCGACGACGTCGGCCAGCTCGCGCCTGAGCAGAGGCTCGCCGCCGGTGTAACGCACCTCGGTGACGCCCAGGCGTTCGACGCCGATGCTCACCAGGCGGACGATCTCGTCGGCGGTGAGCAACTGCGGGTTGGGCAGCCAGTCGAGCCCTTCCGGCGGCATGCAATAGGTGCAGCGCAGGTTGCACTTGTCCGTGAGGGACACCCGAAGATCCGTCGCCACCCGTCCGAACGAGTCTCGCAACATGGGGCGTCACCTCCTGTTCGTTCGCCCGGGGACCAGACTATGACCCGGCAGGGAGGCGCTTTTCGCCGCCCCTCCCTGCCAGGACAACACATCCCCATAGTGATCGATTCCTCCCGGGTACGCGAACCGGCCCTGTCTCAGCCGGCGAGGGCGGCGTCGTCCGCTGCGGTGTCCTCATCCGACCAGGCGTCCTCCGGCGGGTGGGCCAGATGCCAGCGCACCGATTCGGCGACGTGCGCGGCGGGGTCGCCCGGCGCCCAGCCGAGCAGGGTCCGGGCGCGTGCCGAGCTGACCACCAGGTGCTGGGCGGGTGCTCCCGACAACGCCAGGTCGGGCGGGATGCGGCCGTCCGGCACCCTTTCCAGCCGGGCCCGCGAACCGGCGGCGCCGAGGATCTGCTCGAACCAGGCGCCCACCGTCACCGTGGCCGTCTCCCCCAGGTTGACGGCCAGACCGTCGGCGGAGCGGTGGTCGAGGGCCGACAGGACGCCGGTCGCCAGGTCGTCGACGTACCCCTTGGTCCACAGCAGGTTGGCGGCGCCGACCGGGATGCGGTCGCGGCCCGCGCGGACGCGGCGCAGGATCGGCTCCTCCCTGCGCTGCCAGTCGTGCGGGCCGTAGATCAGCGGCAGCCGCAGGACGACGGCGCCGCGCGCCAGCCAGCGTTCCTCCACGTCGAGCTTGTCGTAGTCGTCGGGCACGCCGGGGAAACCCGCACCCCGGTGGGGGTGGCGTTCGCGGCGCAGCTCGGACTCCTCGGTGATCGGCACGGGCGCCAGGCAGCGTCCCGTCTGCAGGCCCGTGAACGCTTCGTACACGTCCTGGCTGGACAGCACCACGGTCGGCACGTGCGGCAGCAGCGGCAGGACGGCGTCCACGTCGGCGCCGGTGAGGGCGTGGGTGTCGACCACGGCCTGCGGCGTGAAGTCCTTGATCTGGTGGGCGTGCCGCGCCAGATCGTGACGGTCGGTGTGCAGATGGGCACCCGGCACGCCGGGTGCGGAACGGTCGGAACCACGGTGCAGGACGAGCAGCTGGTCGCCGCGGTCCGCGAGGCGTTCGGTTATGCGGCGCCCCAGGAACCACGTGCCGCCCAGTATCAGGACCCTCATGGCCCCCCAGCCTGCCCCACCAGGGTGTCATCCGTACACCGTGGGACAGCCTGGACGTGCCAGCTCTGGTGAGCAGGCCGTCGCTTCCATGGCGCGCGAAGATTCGGTGGGCACCTTGGGCGTTTCTCGTACGCCGACCTCGCCGCCACGCTGGTGGACGCGGCCGAGACGCCCCGGCACCACCGTGTCCGGGTGGCCGTGCCGTACAGAGCCCGCCGGGCTGACATGGCGAACGCCCGGCCTGATGAGGCCGGGCGTCCCGAGGGTGTGGCTAGTGGCGGTGGCCGATGACCCGGACCCAGTCCGTGCTCTCGGCACCGTCCAGCCACCTGGCGCCCTTGAAGACGGCGCGCCAGGTGCCCGACGTGCGGGCGGGGACCTTCGTGTGGAAGTAGCCCCTGTGGCCGGTCTTGACCGTTTCGACGTATTCCCACTTGCCGCTGTCCGCCGGCTGGAAGAGGATCACGATCCGCTTCCAGGCCAGGCGGTGCCAGCGCTCGGAGCTCTTGCAGTGGTCGGCGTGGTGCACCGAGACGAGACCACTGATGTAGTCCTTGTCGCACTCGACGGAGAGCTTGCCCTCAAGGGTGATGGGCCGGCCCCGCCAGGCGGGCTCGGGGTTGGCGTCGAACTGCAGGCTCGTGTGGCCGCCCGCGACCGGATCGATGCCCGGGTCGGCGAGCGCGGGCGAGGCGGCGGTGGCCACCATTGTCGCGCCCAAGGCGGCAGCCGCCAGGCCGGCGGCGAGACGTCGCGTCTTCAAAATTGATTTCCTTCCCCGTCTGGAAACGCACCCCAGGACGGAGCACGTCATTGGCCAATGACGCGTAAGGGTAAAGAAAAGTTGCGACGCAGTTGATCACGATTCTGCAACAGCGGTTTAGGTCGTACGCGGAATTATTTATGTTTGACGCACTATTGAGTGATTTGTCGAATTTTAGAGAGGTCTGAGGCGTAATGTCCCGTTCCGGGGTAGCGGACGCGCCAGAATCCCCCGGTACGACCCGCGACCGTCGTGGCGAAGGAACCGGAGGCGTCGGTACGCACCTCACCGATGCGCTCCCAGGGCGAGGAGTCGCCGGCACGCCAGAGGATCTCCAGCCGCTGCTTGGCGAACGGACCGTAGTCGGTGAGCCCGCGCGGATCGACCCTGGTCAGCGACCCCCGAAGCCGTACCTTCCCGCCCGCCGTCCCGTCCACCCGCACGGAGGCGAGCTTCGCGTCCCGCCTGAGCTGGAACGACTCGTACTCGGTGACCGTCGCGCCGTCCGGGCCCTTGGCGGTGGCGGTGATCGTCCACGTGCCCGTCGGGTAGTAACGGTTCAGTTTCTTGTCGGGCAGGAAGCGCCAGGTCTCCCAGGTCTCTGCCCGAACCGGCGCGGCCGCCCGCCACGCCAGCATCGGAGGCAGGTCCGAGGTGGCCTCGCGTGAGGCGGGCCGCGGGGCCGGCGAGTCCTCCTCCTCGGGCGTGCGTGTCGGCGTGGGCGCCGGCGGGTTCTTCACCGGCGTCGTCTTCGAGCTGAGCGTCGGGCCGGGCGGGGCGCCCGGTTCGACCTCGACGGAGACGCCGTGCTTGCCTCGCGTGCCGCGGGCGATCACGTCGATCACCAGGCGGACGGAGCCCTTCGGCCCGGCGACGGGCTCCGCTGGACGTACGGTGATGGATCGGATGGCGAGCTCGGTCGCGGCGGAGGTCGCGGGCGCGGGCGCCATGAGCGACCCCGCCGAGAGCGATCCCGCCGCGAGCGAGACGAGAAGAAGGCTTCTGGTCATGACCGTGACGCTAGGAACCCACCGGTCATGACCAGGACCACAACACACGCCCCTAATGGCAAAACCACGCAAGAGCGCTCAGCCGGGACCGGCGTAGAGCCCGTCGATGACGTCGGCGTACTTCGCGTGCACGACGCGCCGCTTGAGTTTGAGGCTCGGGGTGAGCTCTCCGGTCTCGGCGGTCCACTCGGACCCGAGCAGGGCCCACTTCTTCACCTGCTGCACCCGCGCCAGCTTGGCGTTGGCCGCCTCGACCGCGGCCTCCACCTCCTTGAGCACCTCGGGATGCCCGGCCAGCTCGGCGAGCGAGGAGACCGTGATGCCCCGGGCCTGCGCCCAGCCCGGCGCGATCTCGCCGTCGAGGGTCAGCACGGCCACCGGATGCGGCCGGTTGTCGCCGTAGGCGAGGGCCTGCCCGATGAGCGCGTGCTCCTTGAGATGATTCTCGATCTCCGCCGGGGAGATGTTCTCGCCGCCCGCGGTGATGATCAGCTCCTTCTTGCGGTCGACGATCCGGTAGAAGCCGTCGTCGTCGACCGTGCCGATGTCGCCGGTGTGCAGCCAGCCGTCGTCGTCGATGAGCTCGGCGGTGGCCTCGGGACGGTTGAGGTAGCCGGCGGTGTTGAGCGGGCTGCGGGTGAGGACCTCGCCGTCGCCGGCGATGCGGATCTCGACGCCGGGTTGGGCCCTGCCGACGCTGCCCAGGCGGTAGCAGGCGGGGCTGTTGCCGGTGAACGCGCCGGTCGTCTCCGTCATGCCGTACACGTCGATGACCTTGAGCCCGAGCCCGGCGTAGAAGCGCTGCACCTCGGAGGGAAGGGGCGCGGCGCCCGTGGCGGTCCACTGCGCGCGGTCGAACCCGATCATGCCGCGGACGACCGACAGGAGCGAGGCGTCGGCCTGGTCGTAGGCGGCCTGGATCTCGGGGGTGACGGTTCCGCCGTACTGACCGGCCTCGACGTAGGCGACGCCGGCCTTCATGGCCGCGCGTACGGCGGCCTGCTGCTCCTCCGGCTGCGTGGCGAGCACGGCCAGGAGGCGGGCCATCATCTTCTCCCACACCCGGGGCACCCCGAAGAACATCATCGGCCTGACCTGCCCCAGTGTGGCCCCCAGGTTGGCGAGGTCGGTGCAGAAGTAGACGTGGGAGGTCTTGACCAGCGGCAGGTAGAGGCTGAGCACCCGCTCGGCGATGTGCGCGTAGGTCAGGTAGGAGATCTGGGTGCCGTGGGTGGGCAGCGAGGTGAGGCGGTCGGTGGAGGCGACCTCGTAGAAGACGTTCGTGTGCGTCAGGGGCACGCCCTTGGGCATGCCGGTGGTGCCGGAGGTGTAGAGCACGCTGACCACGTCGTCAGGGGTGACCGCGCGCCAGCGGGCCTCGACCTGGCCGGGGTCGGCGGCCAGGCGTTCGCGGCCCAGCCGGAGGAGGTCCGTCCACGCCAGGAAACGTTCGCCGTCGGGCGCGCCCTCCAGCATGATGATGCGGCGCAGGCCGTCGAGCCGTTCGAGCACCGGCTGCCAGCGCGCCAGTTCGGCCGGTCCGCCGAGCACCGCGAACTTCGCCCCCACGTCGCCGGCAACGAACGCGATCTGTTCGGGCGCGAAGGTCGAGTAGACCGTGCAGCCGGCGCCGCCCGCGTGCACCACGCCGAGGTCGGCGAGCACGTGCTCGCTGCGGTTGACCATCATGAGCGCCACGGTGTCGCCAGGCTGGAGCTCCAGCGCGGCGAATCCCGCGGCGATCTCCAGGACCCGCTGCCTGGCCTGCGCGTAGGTCAGCGTGCGCCAGCCGTCTCCGTCGGGATCGGAGTAGGCGGGTGCGTCGGGGTGCTGCTCGGCGGCCTGAGCGAGCTGTCCGCAGACGGTGATCCCGCTGATCTGCCGCTGGATCCCCGTTCGCACGTCGAGGACTTCGGCCATGGCGCGCGCCTCCCGTCAGTATTCACTTGCGTGAATGGCATGCATCGCACCACACGGCACCGGTGGCGGCAAGACCTCGCGGGGGAAGACCCGCGTCCCTTCACCCGGAGCGACATATCGGTCTGGCCGCCTCGCCCGCCCACCAGGGCCTCGGCATGTCGGACGTGACGGCCCAGGCGGTCGTGGGCGTCTACGCGGCGCTCATCTGCCTGGTGGCGTTGCCCCGTGGGTGGATCGCCGACCGCGTCCTCGGCGTCCGGTTCATCGCGGTGTCGGTGGGCGACGCGATCGGCGGTCAGGCAGGGCGGCTCACCGCCGTGCTGTCCGAACCCATGTACTACCTGGTGCTGGCGCTGGCGGCGATCGCGGCGGGGTTCGCGCTGTTCATGTTCACCCGGCGGCTGCGGGTGATGATGGCACAGCACCATGAGCCCGCCATGCGGTAGACAATCCCAACGTGTCCGAAATTCTCGACCTGGCCGGCATCTTCGTCTTCGCGCTCACGGGGGCGCTGATGGGGGTGCGCAAACGGCTCGACGTGGTCGGGATGGCGATGCTCGCCGAGATCACCGCCCTCGGCGGGGGCGTCGTACGCGACCTCATACTCAACGTCCGGCCCGCCGCCTTCCAAAGCGTCGGCTACGTGCTGGTGCCGCTGGCGGCGACGGTGATCGTCTTCTACTGGCATCCGCACGTCGCCAGGGTGATGCCGGTCATCCTGGTGCTGGACGCGGCGGGCCTCGGCCTGTTCTGCGCGGTCGGCACGGGCAAGGCCATGGAGTACGGCCTCAGCCCGCTGCACGCCACCGTGCTGGGGATCACCACGGCCGTGGGCGGCGGCATGCTGCGCGACGTGCTGGCCAGGGAGATCCCGACGCTGCTCCACGATCGCCAGCTCTACGCCGTGCCCGCCCTGGTGGGGTCGGCGACGATGGCGGCGCTGTTCTCGTACGGCCAGCACGGCTGGCCCGCGACGCTGGCGGCGGCGGTGCTGGCGTTCGGGCTGCGCATCGTGGCGATGCGCCGCAACTGGCGGGCGCCGCTGGCCCGGGAGGCCGGCGAGTGAGCGGCCCTCACACCATCGCGATGAGGGGCTCGGGCGGCCGGGAGGCACCGGCGGGGCCGTGGTCGCGGGCGGCGCGGATCCGGACGAGCGCGTCCTGCAGGACCTGGGGCGGCTGGGTGTACGGCAGCCGCAGGTAGCCCTCCAGCGTTCCCTCCACGCCGAACCACGGGCCGGGCGCGAGGCGTACGCCGTGGCAGGCGGCCGCCTCGGCGAGCGGGGTGGCTCCGCCCCGCTCGCCGAGGCGCACCCAGAGCGTGCCCCCGCCGCGCGGCACGGCGAACGTCCACTCCGGCAGGTGCTCGCGCAGCCCGGACACCAGCGCGTCGCGGGAGGCGCGCAACGTGCGGCGGCGCTCGGCCCGCGTCTCCTCCAGCCGGTCGAACAGCCGCGCCACCGCGAGCTGCTCCATCACGGGGCTGGCGATGTCCACCGCGGCGCGGGACAGGGCCAGCCGGCGGGCCAGCGCGGCCGTGGCGCGGATCCAGCCGATGCGCAGCCCGCCCCACCACAATTTCGACGCCGAGCCGATGCTGATCACGCGGCTGTCGGTGTCGAACGAGCCCATCGGCGCCGTGCGCGGCACCTCGTCCAGCGCCAGCTCCGACCAGGTCTCGTCCACCAGCAGCAGCGTGTCCACCCGCCGGGCCGCGGCCACGACGGCGGCGCGGGTGGCGTCGTCCATGAGCGCGCCGGTCGGGTTCTGGAAGTCGGGCATGAGGTAGGCGAGACGGCTGGCCGACTGGCGCATGGCACAGACCAGCAGGTCCTCCTGCCAGCCTTCGTGGGAGATCCCGACGGGGACCATCCTGGCGCCGGCGCGGCGGGCCGCGTCGATGGCGTGCGGGTACGTGGGCGACTCCACGATCACGGCGTCGCCCCGGCCGACGAGCAGCCCGGTCAGGAGCTGGATGGCGTGCTGGGAGCCAGTGGTGACGACGATCTGCTCGGCCCTGGTCGCCAGCCCCCTGGCGGTGTAGGCGGAGGCGATGCGCTCCCTGAGCATCGGCAGGCCCATGGGGTCGTAGCCGATGCCCATGCCGTACCTCGGCAGGTCCTCCAGCGCCTGCTCCATGGCCTCGCGCAGCGCCGTGGGCGCGGGCGGGGCGGCGGCCTGGAGCTGGATGAGGCCGTCCTGGTCGGTGCCGAGCCAGGGGTTGTCGGCGGTGGTGGCCGGGTCGGGCAGGGTCGTCCAGCTGCCCGAGCCCTGGCGGCTCTGCAGGTAGCCTCGTCGGCGCAGGAGGTCGTAGGCGGCGGTCACGGTGGTGCGGCTGACCTTGAGCGTCTCGGCCAGGTGGCGCTCGGCCGGCAGGCGGATCCGCACGGGCAGCCGGCCGTCCATGACGAGGGTCCGCACACCGTCGGCCAGGGCGCAGTAGTAGGGCCGGGCGGCCGGGTCGATCGTGAGGAGCCTGGCCAGCTGGGTCGCCGACACGTGTCTCATAAGGCCACTTTTCGTGATTGGTTCTATTTTAGCAAGGAAATACCCTGCCATTCTGGGGCCACTATGAGCGACACGACCGCCCCACGAGTGGCCCCCCTGCCCGCCCGGCTGCTCCGCCTCTACGGCGGGCTGGCACTGTACGGGCTCGGCATCGCGCTCCAGGTGGAGTCAGGCCTGGGCAACGGCCCCTGGGACGTCTTCCACCAGGGCCTCTCCTTCAGATCGGGGATGACCATGGGCACCGTCATCATCATCGTCGGCGCCCTGGTCATGCTGCTGTGGATCCCCCTGAAGCAGAAGCCGGGCTTCGGGACCCTCAGCAACGTGGTGTTCGTGGGAGTGTTCGCCGACACCGCGATCTACCTGCTGCCCACGCCGGGGCACCTCGCGGTGCAGGCGTCGTACATCGTGCTCGGGGTGGTGTCCATCGCGCTGGCCACGGGGTTGTACATCGGCGCCGGCATGGGCGCCGGCCCGCGCGACGGCATCATGACAGGGCTGATGCGGCTCGGGCTGTCCGTACGGCTCGGGCGCTTCCTCATCGAGGTCACCGTGCTGGCCGCCGGGTGGCTGCTCGGCGGCACCGTCGGCGTGGGAACGCTGGTGTTCGCGCTGGCCATCGGGCCGTTGACGCAGCTGTTCACCCGCTGGTTCCCGCTGACGTGATCCCGTGGCCGGTCCGGGCATGACGCGACATGACCCGGCCCGGCCGCGGAATCACCTGACCGGCGCGAGACCGGAGCACCACGGCCGGTTCCGGTAGCGTCTAGGCATGCGGATCGAGGATTACGCCCTGATCGGAGACATGCAGTCGGCCGCGCTGGTGGCGAGGGACGGCTCCGTCGACTGGTTGTGCCTGCCCAGGTTCGACTCGCCGGCGTGCTTCGCGGCGCTGCTGGGCAGCGAGCGCAACGGCCACTGGTGGCTCGGGCCCACCGGCAGGAAACCGGCGGACAGGCGCCGCTACCGTCCCGACACGCTCATCCTCGAAAGCGAGTGGGACACTCCGACGGGCACCGTCCGCGTGATCGACTTCATGCCTCCCCGCGACAAGAACCCCGACGTCGTACGCATCGTCGAGGGTGTCTCCGGCACGGTGGAGATGTCCACGGTGGTGCGGGTGCGCTTCGACTACGGCCGCATCGTGCCGTGGGTGCGCAGGACCGACGGCCACCTGCAGGCCGTCGGCGGGCCCGACTCCGTGTGGCTGCACGCCCCCGTGCCGCTCAGGGGCGGCGACTACGCACACCGGGCGACGTTCACCGTCAAGGAGGGCCAGCGGCTGCCGTTCGTCTTCACCTGGCACCCGTCGCACGAGCCGATGCCGCCGCAGATCGCGTGCGAGGAGCAACTCGCCGAGACCGAGGCGTTCTGGGCGGAATGGGTGGACCGGTGCGCCTACGACGGCCCCTACCACGACGCCGTGATGCGGTCGCTGATCACGTTGAAGGCGCTCACCTACGCCCCCACCGGAGGCGTCGTCGCCGCCCCCACCACGTCGCTGCCCGAGGACCTGGGCGGGGTGCGCAACTGGGACTACCGGTTCTGCTGGCTGCGCGACGCCACGCTGACGCTCGACGCGCTCATCTCCTCCGGCTACCTGGAGGAGGCAGCCGACTGGCGCGCCTGGCTGCTGCGCGCCATCGCCGGGCGGCCGCAGGACCTGCAGATCATGTACGGCGTCGCGGGCGAACGGCGGCTGCCCGAACTACGCCTCGACTGGCTCGACGGCTACGAGGGCTCCCGGCCCGTGCGCATCGGCAACGAGGCGGTCAAGCAGTTGCAGCTCGACGTGTACGGCGAGGTGATGAACTCCCTGTTCGTCGCGCGCGAGCGCGGCCTGTCCCCCGACGACCGGGCGTGGGCCATTCAGCGGCAACTGCTCGACTACGTCACCGAGCACTGGGACGAGCCCGACGAGGGGCTGTGGGAGGTGCGGGGGCCCCGCCGGCACTTCGTGCACTCCAAGGTGATGTGCTGGGTGGCGCTCGACCGGGCCGTCAAATACGTCGAGCGGTTCGGCCGTACGGGGCCGGTGGAGAAGTGGCGGGTGCTGCGCGACACCGTTCACGCGGAGATCTGCGACAAGGGCTTCGACAAGACGCGCAACACCTTCACCCAGTCGTACGGGTCGGCGGAGCTCGACGCCGCCCTGCTGATGTTGCCGATGGTCGGGTTCCTGCCGATCGACGACCCGCGGATGACCGGCACGGTGGCGGCGATCGAGAAGGAGCTCATGTCCGAGGGCTTCGTCCTGCGTTACCCGCTGGCCGACGACAACAACGTCGACGGCCTGCCCGGCGGCGAGGGCGCGTTCCTGGCCTGCAGCTTCTGGCTGGTGGAGGTGATGGCGATGCAGGGCAGGAAGGACGAGGCGAAGAACCTGTTCGAGCGCCTGCTGTCGCTGCGCAACGACGTGGGCCTGCTCGCGGAGGAGTACGACCCCCGCTACCACCGTCTGGTGGGCAACTTCCCGCAGGCGTTCAGCCACGTGCCTCTGGTCCACGCCGCCCGCGCCCTGTCGCCGTAGGCGGCCCGCGTGCTCCCTCGTGGCTTGACGGGCATGTGACGATCTCCCGGCGTTCACATGTGATTCATCCCGTTACGCCACGCTCCCGCCGTAGCCGGAGCTCCATCTTCCGGCACGGACGAGAGAGAGCAGCATGGGTCACGGGCATCACCACCAGCATCACGACCACTCCCACGAGCCCCTGGACAAGGGCGCGGCTGCGGCGCGCGACCTGACGATCCCCGACGCGGACCTGTCGCCGGCACAGCTGTCGCGCCGGCGCATGTTCCGCCGGGCCGGGCTGCTGGGCGCCGGGCTGACGGCCGCCGGGGTGCTCGGGACCCAGGCCGGGCCGGCCGCCGCCACACCCGGCGGGCGGGAGCCGAAGGACGGCTACCTGTGGCTGGCCGGCGACCACCACATCCACACGCAGCACAGCGGCGACGGCATCTACCGGGTGATCGACCAGGTGCGGCACGGCAACGCCTACGGGCTCGGGTGGATGGTCATCACCGATCACGGCGGCGCCACCCACGCCAGGATCGGGGTGGACAAGGTCAACCCCGACATCGTCGCCGCGCGAAAGGCCATCAAGGACACCCTGGTCTTCCAGGGGCTGGAGTGGAACATCCCGGCCGCCGAGCACGGCACCGTGTTCGTGGCCCCCGGCCGGCGAGAGGTCGAGACACTCAAGGAGTTCGAGAGCTCCTTCGACGGATCGGTGAAGGACGCGGGGGCGAACACCCCGCAGAACGAGGCCCTCGCCATCGCCGGGCTGAACTTCCTGGCCGAGTCGGTCAGGAGGCGGCGCATCCCCGACGCGTTGTTCCTCGCCAACCACCCCTCGCGCAAGGGCCTCGACTCGCCGCACGAGATCCGCGGCTGGCGCGACGCCCAGCCGTCCATCGCCGTCGGCATGGAAGGCGCTCCCGGTCACCAGGCCGCCGGCATCCCGAAGCCGCACGGGCCCGGCGGCGGACGCGGCTACTACGACGGCGGCCCCGGCGCCGACTCCTTCCCCGGCTACCCGGCGGAGAGCTACAAGACCTTCGGCGGGTTCGACTGGATGACCGCCACCGTGGGCGGGTTGTGGGACAGCCTCCTCGCCGAGGGCAGGCCGTGGTGGATCACCGCCAACTCCGACTCCCACACCGTGTACGGCGACACCAGCCAGCGCGGCCCCGAAAGCGACTTCGACGCCAACGGCCGCTACGAGGACCCGGTCCACGGCGGCGTGCCCAACACCGGGGCAGGCGACTTCTGGCCCGGCTTCTACAGCCGCACCCACGTCGGCAGCCGCGCCTTCTCCTACGAGGCGCTCATGGACGGGCTGCGGGCCGGGCGCGTCTGGGTCGACCACGGCGGGCTCGTCAGCGGCCTGGTGGTGCGGGCCAGGACGGCCGGTCACGGGCAGAGCGGGGTGACGCTCGGCGAGACCCTGCACGTACGCAGGGGCGACCGGGTCGAGCTCACCATGGAGATCGCCCTCGCGGGGCGGCCCAACTGGGCGCAGTTCGTTCCCACGCTGGCCCGGGTGGACGTCATCCAGGGCGACGTCACCGGCCCGGCCTCCGACAAGGACGCCTTCACCACGCCGGACACCAAGGTCGTGCAGTCGTACGAGGTGGGCAGGAACAGCGGCACCGTCACCTTTACCTACCGGCTCGGCCGTGTCGACCGGCCCGTGTACGTGCGGCTGCGCGGAACCGACGGCAAACGCTCGGCGCCCGGGCTGCTGGGGGCGGGAGTGGACCCGCACGGGCCGCAGATCGACGTGCACGGGGACGCCGACCCGTGGAACGATCTGTGGTTCTACAGCAACCCGATCTGGATCCTGCCGCGCCGATGACCGGCGGACCCACGAGCGCCGGGCCCGCGAGCGGTGGGCCGGTGATTCTCGGGATCGACGCGGGGTCACGTACCCTGCCCGAGGCCGAGCGCCTGCTGCGCACCGTCGCGCAGGCGCTCGGCCTGCCGGACGGCACCGTCGGGTGCACGCACTTCGTGCCGGCCGGCAGGCCGAGCTCCCGCGCGGGCGACGAGCCGCACATCGCCTGCTCGCTAGCCGTCCCCGGGTCCGTTTCCCCGCCCACGGGCGTGTCGTGGGCGGCCGGCGACGAACGCGGCGGGCCCAGGGCGGAAGGCGCGGCGACGGCGGCGGCCGAGCACGCGGCGCGGCGCGGCGGCCGCGTCGTCACCTTCCCCGGGTACGACCGGCTCACCGGCACCATGAGCGTGGCCGCGATCCGCGAAGGGTCGGCCATCGAGCGGGTGCTGGTGCTCGCCTCCCCCGGCCCGCCGGGCGACGGCACGATCGTCGTGACGAACGACCACGTCAGGCCGGTCTGGCGGGACGGGCTGATGACGCTGCTCACCATGCCGGCCGTCGGCGGCCTGCTCACCCCGGCCGAGGTGCCCGACCCCACCCCCTGCTGCGCCGACCACGCCTAGGAGCTGTTCTCGTGTGGACCGAGCAGTGTCGAAGAAGTCCGACGGGCCTGCGCGCGCCCGGCCCGGCTGCCGTGCGACCGCGATCCCGGCGGGCGAAGGACCGGCGCTGAGGCACCGGAGCGGCAGGGCCATCGCTTCCCGCGCCCGCGCGGACAGCCATGTTCCGAGCGCCGTACGCGGGCCGCGATGAGTTCTCCCGCCGGCGGTCGTCTACCTTCCGGAAGCGGGAGAAGGGTCCACGAGGCCTGTGACCGGGACGGTGCCAGGCACCTTCGAGCCCGTGAAAGGCGGGGTCTGGGCGGCACTACTGTCCGTAAGCCGGAGGAACGATGTCTCCGCGCGGCCGGGGCGAGTGGAGGAATGCGATGGGTGAGATACAGGAACAGGTTCAGCGTCATATCGACACGCTGGTCGCCACCGGCGCGGAGACCGGTGTGCAGGTGGCCGTCCATCACGATGGCGCGCTGATCGTCGACGCGGTGGCGGGCACGGCCGACCCGGCCACCGGGCGACCGGTCACCTCCGGTACGCCGATCTTCAGTTTCTCGACCGGCAAGAACGTGGCGGCCACACTGGCGCATCTGCTCGTCGCGCGTGGTTACCTCAGGTACGACAGCCCGGTCACCGACCTGTGGCCCGAGTTCGGTGTGCGCGGCAAGGCCTCGGCGACGCTGCGGCACGTGCTGACCCACACGGCCGGTCTCCCGGCCATGCCACGCGAGATCACCCCGGCCGAGCTTCCCGACTGGTCCAGGGTGTGTGAGTCGCTGGCCGCCGCCGAAGCGCGCTGGCGGCCGGGCGGCGCCGTGGGCTATCACTCCTACACCTTCGGCTATCTGGTCGGCGAGCTGGCCCGCCGCGCGACCGGGCGGACCATGGGCGAGCTGCTGCGTGAGTGGATCACCACGCCGCTGGGTATCGAGGGGCAGCTCTACTTCGGCGCTCCGAAGGAGTCGCTGCCGGGGCTGGCGCGCCTGGAGCAGCAGGCGCGGCAATGGCCTGCCGGCCCGGACGACGGTGATGCGATCCTCGCGCCGTGGGAAAGCCGGCCGAGTGCCGATGTCGGCAATGACAGCGAGATCCTGCGGGCCGATATACCGTCGGCGGGTATCGCGACCGCGCACGGTCTGGCCGCGATGTTCAACGCCGTGCTGCGGGGCAAGCTCGTGGACTCCGCCCGGCTGGCGCAGCTGTCCGCGCTCGCGTTCGAGAGTACGGACCAGGTGTTCGGCACTCCGGCGCGGATGGCGCTGGGCTTCCCGATCGGCAGGATGGACGCCCCTGCCGTGGAGAACTCCGTGGCACTCGGATGGCCGGGCGGCGGCGGAAGCTACCCCTACGCGACGATCGCAAGGAGAAAATCATGTCCACTCCCCGGCCGGCGACTCGACCGCGCCGCAGACCAGCCTCGGTCCGTTCTCCTCACCGGGCGCCCGCCGACGCCGTGGGAGGCGACGGAGCGGGCACTGCGCCGGATCCAGAAGTTCCAGCTGTGCACGGTGCGCCGGGATGGCCGGACTCACGTGACACCGTTGCCGGCGATCGGGGCGCCCGGCGCGATGTGGTTCACCACCGGCGACAACGAGCAGCAGGCCATGAACCTCGGCGCCAACCCGCACTGCGCGCCGACCACCGGAACCGACGCCCAGCCCGGCAAGGCGTTCGCCTTCGCCACCGGCAGCCAGTCGTCCCAGACTCGCTGCCAGTGGCGCTGAGAACGCGGCCCCCGGCTGCTCACGGCCCGCGGCATTCCTGCCGAGCGGGTGATCATGACGGATCGGGTCAGGGGCCGGTCAGGCGGCGCTCGCCGGCGGTGGTGATGACGTACACCTGCCAGTTGTAATAGACGTAGTAGTTCCGCGCGTCGCGCTTGATCTGGCGGGCGTGCAGGAGGATCGCGTTGACGTACGCCTGCGACGGGTTGTAGGCGTGCAGCGCGCGTCGGTAGTCGCGGGGGGCGCCGCTGGCCTTGAGGTAGTTGGCCGCGGCCATCACGGCGTCGCGCGGGTCGTGCACGTCGCCGCCCATGCCGTACGCCTTCCAGGTCGCCGGCATGAACTGCATCGGCCCCTGGGCGCCCACGTGGCTGGCCGACTTCACCCGGCCGAACTTGGTCTCCGCGAGCATCACCGCCGCCAGCACCTCCCACTCCACCCCGAACCGGCGCTCGGCCTTCTTGAAGTACTTGAGCAGTTCGGCGGCGGGGCGGGCGGGCTGGACCTTGAACGGCGTCGACGGCTTGATCGGGTGGGCCAGGGCGAGAAGCTCGCGGATGGCGCGCGTGTTGTCCTTGGCCTGGGCGGCCAGGCCCTTCGGCAGGCGCGCGAACGCCTGGGAGGCGATCTTGGAGTGGCGGGCGGCGTAGCGGTACATGCGCTGGTGGTGGAGGGCGAGGAGCTCGACGTCCTTCGGCGGCTTGCCGTCCTTGCCCTTCCAGGCGTCGATGGCGTCGTTGAGCGCGGAGGTGGTCTCCTGCAGTCTCCAGGCGAACCGCGCGGCGTTCCTCGGGATCTTCTCGTCGGGATCGGGGAGCTTCCGGTCGGGCGACTGTGCGGGCGAGGGGGCGGGCGTCGCGGCGT
>NZ_JAAAHR010000206.1:0-15953 GCF_009908215.1 Nonomuraea sp. K271
GGCCTCGTCGGCGCCCGCCGCGTCCCCGCCCGCCTCCGACGCGCCCGCCACCGCGACCGCGCAGGACGACGCCGCCTCGGCGACGGAGTCGTCCGGCGTGCCCGCCTGGATCTGGGTCGCGCTGGCGGTGCTCGTCGTGCTCGGCGCGGTCGTCGGGCTCCGGGCCGCGCGCCGGCGCCCCGGAGGAGAGGAGCCGGGTGCTCAATGAGCAGGCCCGGCAGATCGCCGGCCGGTGGGTGCAGACGGAGGGCGCCACGCTGCCCGGATTCGGAGGAGCGTTCCTGACCGGGTCGGTGTTGTGGGGCGACCCGCGCGCCGCACTCGACCCGGCGTCCGACGTCGACGTCATGCTGATCGCCGGCCCCGGCGTCAGGCCGGGCAAGTTCGCCTACGAGGGGGCGCTGCTCGAGGTCTCCTCCATGCCCCGCATCGGGTCCGCGGACGACGTCCTGGCCGACTACCACCTGGCCGGCAGCTTCCATCTGCCGTGCGTGCTGGCCGACCCGACGGGGCGCCTCAGCGCCATCCAGCGGGTCGTCGCCCGCGACTTCGCCGTGCGAGCGTGGACGACGGCACGCTGCGCGGGCGCGATGGACCGCGTTCGCGCGTTCCTCGGCGGCATGGACCCGTCGGCGCCGCTGCACGACCAGGTCACCGGCTGGTTGTTCGGCACCGGGGTCACCACGCACGTGCTGCTGGTCGCCGGGCTGCGCAACCCGACGGTCCGGCGGCGGTACGCGGCCGTGCGCGACCTGCTCGCCGCCCACGGCCGCCTGGACGTCCACGAGACCCTGCTCGACTGGCTCGGCTGCGCCGGCCTCGACGCGGCCAGGGTCGAGCGGCACCTGGCGGCGCTGGAGACGGTGTTCGACGCCGCCGCGGCCGTGCGGGCGCCCGTGTACCGGTTCGACTCCGACATCTCCGCCGTGGCCAGGCCCGTCGCCATCGACGGCAGCCGGGACCTCATCGCGCGCGGGCTGCACAGAGAGGCGGTCTTCTGGATCGCCGCCACCTACGCGCGGTGCCTGGCCAAGCGGGCCGCCGCAGGGGAGCGGGGACACGAGGACGGGCTGCTGGACCTGCTCGCCGACCTGGGCGCGGAGACGTACGCCGACCGCAGGCGACGCGCCGACCGCGTGCTCGCCGGGCTGCCCGGCCTGTGGGAGACGGCCATGTCGCTGTGCTGACACCCGTGTTCGGGTGGCGCAAGGACCGGCGGTCACCGGCCGTCGAGGCGGTCGACGGCCTCGCCGTAGATCCCGGGACTGCGGTCCACCTGGTCGATGAAGTCGCCGGGGAAACCCAGCTCGAAGCCGACCGCGGACTCCAGCCGCCGCGCCGCCTCGCCGGGCAGCTCCACCCCGGTCGCCGCCAGGTTGTCCTTGAGCTGCTCCACGGTGCTCGCTCCGAGGATCGGATGCACCCCGCGCCGCAGCACCCACGCGATGGCCACCTGTGACGCGGTGACGCCCAGCTCGGCGGCCACCTCCACCACGGCACGCGCCGCCGTACGCTCCCGCTCGGTCAGGGAGCCGGGATCGCGCCGCGAGGCCGCCGCGTCCGGCGCGTTGTAGCGGCCGGACAGCACCCCCTGCGCGAGCACCCCCCACGCCGCCACGCTCATCCCGTACGCCTGCGCCATCGGCAGCAGCTCCCGCTCCACGTCACGCGAGAGCAGGCTGTACGGCACCTGCAACCCGGCGAACGGCGTCCACCCCCGCCACTCGGCCAGCGTGTTGGCCCGGCTCGCCACCCAGGCGGGCGCGTCGGAGATGCCGGCGTAGAGCACCTTGCCCGCGCTGACCGCGTCGTCCAGCGCGCGCATGGTCTCCTCGACGGGGGTGTGCCGGTCCCAGACGTGCACCCAGAACAGGTCGACGTAGTCGGTGCGCAGCCGCCGCAGGCTCTGCTCCAGCGACCGGACGAGGCTCTTGCGGTGGTTGCCGGCCGCGTTGGGGTCGGTGCCGTCGATGCTGCCGGTGTACTTCGTGGCCAGGACGAAACGGTCGCGCCGGCCCTGGAGCAGCTCGCCGACGACGTTCTCGCTCTCGCCGTATATGGACGCCGTGTCCACGACGTTGCCTCCGGCGTCGGCGTACAGGTCGAAGACGCGGCGTACCTCGGGCGAGGACTCACGGTAGGTCATCGCGCCGAGGAACAGCTGGGAGACCCTGAGCCCGGTACGGCCCAGCAGCCGGTAACGCATCATGAGAGCCCCCACCTGGTACGGACGGGCGCCGCCCCCGCTTTCGATCGGATCGTGGTCGTCATGCGCTCCACCCTTCACCGAACTCGGGCCGCGGAGGAAGACCATGGGGGGACTGGCTCTCCCGGGGCCACGATGACGCAAGGCGGATCTTCCGTACACTTCAGGCGTGAGCGACAACCAGCTCGGCACCTTCCTGCGCTCCCGCCGCGAGGCCGTCGAACCCGCCGACGCGGGGCTGCCCGACGGCCCGAGGCGCCGCACGCCGGGGCTGCGCAGATCCGACCTGACCACGCCGGCAGCGCCGGCCGCCCTCCAGCCGGTGACCGGCTGACCCCGCGCTCGCCGCCGGTCAGTCCCGGACGTCCAGCCCCATCGCGCCGGCCACGACCGTGGCCTGGAACGGGTCGATGATCGCGCCGGTCAACGTGACCGTGCGCGGGTCGAGCGTGCTGAGGTCGCTGCCGCGCAGATCGCACTTCGTCAGGTCGGCTCCGCGCAGCGACGCTCCCGTCAGGTCGGCCCGCCGCAGCTCCGCCCGCTCCAGCCGGGCGCCCGCCAGGTCGGCCTCGCGCAGCCGGGTGCCGTGGAAGGAGCAGCCCCGCAGGTCGGCCCCGGCCAGGCCGGCGTAGGACCAGTCGCCGCCCTCGACCTTCAGCAGGCCGTACGTGCAGCCGTCGAACACGCTCCCGGTCAGCTTGCACCCCGTGAACGTGGCGTCGAAGAGCGAGCACCGCGTGAACGTGCAGTTGAGGAAGCTCGCGTCGGTGTGCTCCGACACGTTGAACCGCACGTTGCTGAAGTGACACTCCTCGAACGACGAGCCGCGGTCGGCGAGCTCCGTCATGTCCACGTCCTGGAACAGCACCCGGCGGTGGCTCTCTCCGGAGATCTCAAGCGTGTCCCAGTCCGTGGACCAGATCGTCTTCTCTGTGGGATGGGCCATGCGAACAAACTAGCGGGTCAGGCCCGCTTCGCGATGGCGGTGATGAGTGGCTGCACGGCCTTGGCCGCCAGGGGCCCGAACGCGGCAAGGATGAGCACGTACGCCGCCGCCAGCGCCCCCAGGTCGGGATGCGCGCCCGCGCCGACCGCGAGACCGGCGATGACGATGTTGAACTCGCCGCGGGGGACGAGCGCGATGCCCGCTCGTGCCTGTCCGGCCCTCGCGATGCCCGCCCGTTTGGCCGCGTACATGCCGGTGACCACTTTCGTGATCATGCTGACCAGCGCCAGCAGCGCCGCCAGTCCGGCCACCGGCAGGATCTTCGCCGGGTCGGTCTGGAAGCCGAAGAACACGAAGAACACCGCGGCGAACAGGTCACGCAGCGGCGCGAGCAGCGCCTGCGCGTCCTCGGCCAGCTCTCCGGAGAGCGCGATGCCCACCAGGAACGCGCCGACCGCCGCCGAGACCTGCAGCTGCTGGGCGAGGCCGGCGACCAGCAGGGCCAGGCCGACCACCTTGAGCAATAACACCTCGGAGTTGGGGCTGGACACGAACGCCTCGATGAAGCGCCCGAACCGCAGCGCCACCACCAGCACGATGCTGACCGTGAGGAGCGCGATGCCCACCGAGATCGCCCCGCTCACCAGGCTCAGCCCGGCCAGCATGGTCGTCAGGACCGGCAGGTAGACCGCCATGGTGAGGTCTTCGAACACCAGCAGCGACAGGACCGTCGGCGTCTCCCGGTTACCGATCCACCCGAGATCCGACAGCACCTTCGCGGTGATGCCCGACGAGGTGGCGTAGGTGACACCGGCCATGGCCACCGCCGCGACCGGGCCCCAGTCCAGCAGCAGCGCGATGATCGCGCCCGGCGCCGCGTTGAGCACCAGGTCGACGATGCCGGCGCGGGCATTGCTCGTCAAGCTGGTGACGAGTTCGTCGGCGTTGTACTCCAGACCCAGCGTCAGCAGCAGCAGGACGACGCCCAGCTCCGCGCCGATGGAGATGAACTCCTCGCTGGTGGCCAGCGGCAGCACGCCGCCCGTGCCGAACGCCAGCCCGGCGATCAGATAGAGGGGGATGGGGGAGATGCCGCCGCGCAAGGCCAGCGCGCCCAACACTCCAAGACCCAGTAGTACTGCTCCGAATTCCAGGAATAGGATCGCGGTTTCGTGCACCCGCGGCCCTACCCTTCTGCCAAAATGCCGGCGACCTCGGCGGTGGTGTCCTCGCTGCCGACGACGACCACGACGTCACCGACGGCGAAGACGAAATCGGGTCCAGGACTGGCGAACACCTTGCCGCCGCGCACGACGGCCACGATGGAGGCGCTGGTACGCGTGCGCACCCGGGCGTCCCCCATGGGGCGTCCCACGTACGGGGAGTCGGCCGGTATCGGCAACTGCACGCTGACCAGGCCTTCGACCTGTTCGTGCAACTGGTTGAGACGTTGCACGATGCGCGGTGCCCCCAGAAGCTCGGCCAGTGTGTCCGCCTCCTCGTCGTTGAGCTTGACCGTGTGGCAGACGGCGTCGGGATCCTCTTTGTCGTAGATCACGAGGTCCCGGCGCCCAGTGCGGTGGGACACGATGCCGACCCGCTGTCCTTTGCGCGTCGTGAAATCGTGCCGCAGACCGATGCCGGGCAATGCTGTTTGTTCGACCTCCACCTGTCCCACCTGTTCAGATCCGCATTTTTCCGGACAACCCTACCAATGCATTACCCGCGTTATACACACGCTTACCGACCCCCCGGCCACGCCTGCGCCCGCCGGTCCGGTGCCGGTTCACGGCCGCTCACTGCCGGTCGCGCCCCTGTCGTACGCGAAATGGTGACTCGTGGGAGACTGCTCAACGGCGCAACGTGACGAGAACGCGTCCAGCGGACGGCCCACCGGCCGCACGAGACCCCCGAGAGCAGAGGAATGGGCAACAAGGAGGCGCAGCCGTACCACGTCGACACCCGGTTGCCTGAAGAGATGGGCAGCATCACGGCATCGCGGCAGATCATCGGTGAGGCCCTGGCCGCGCGCGGCTACCAAGGGCAGCACGAGGACGTTCTCCTGGTGGTGTCGGAGCTGGTCACCAATGCCCTCGTGCACGGTGACGGCCCGCCCTCGCTGCGCATGCGGGCGGACGCGTTCAGCGTGCGGATCGAGGTGAGCGACGCCGGCGCCGACCTGCCCCGGCCCCGCGAGCCCGGCCCCGGCGACGGCTGGGGGCTGCACGTCGTCAGGCTGCTGTCCACCGGCTGGGGCATCGCGCCGGTCGAGGGCGGCAAGACGGTGTGGTGCGAACTCACCGCCGGCCTCACCCGAATCCGCCCAGCGGAAATCTGACCCGCTGAACCGCTTCCTCTCTCTCCTCATGCCGCGTTCTCCTCATGCCGCGTTCTCCTCATGCCGCGTTCTCCTCATGCCGCGTTCTCCTCGTGCCGCGTTCTCCTCGTGCCGCGTCCCGGTCCCTCGGCCCTTGGGCCGCTCGCTGGTCCGTTCGGCCGTCTTCCGGCCCGCCTGGTCGCTTGCTGGTCCGGTCCGGTGGTGGGACCTGCTCGGCGGCGGGTTGGCGCGTCCGGCGGTGGCTTGCATGATTCGACCGTGACGCCGTCTGGTGGGTGGTGACCTGGTCCGGCCGGCGGTGCTAGGCGGTGGCCGGGCTGTCAGGGGGCGGTTCGGTCGTGGGGTGCTCGCCGATCAGGGCGAGGGCCTCGCGGGCGATCTCCCATTCCTCGTCCGTGGGGATGACGAGCACGGCAACCTCGGCGCCGGGCGGCGACACCGCGCGCTCGCCCCCTGGCCCGGCCCGGTTGAGCGCGGGGTCGACGGTGATGCCGAGCCGGTCCAGCCCGGCCAGCGACTCGGCGCGGGTGGCGGCGTCGTGTTCCCCGACCCCGCCCGTGAACACGATCGCGTCCACCCGGCCCAGCAGCGCGTAGTAGGCGCCGACGTACTTACGGATGCGCCTGGTGTAGACCTCCAGAGCCAGCCGAGCCTCGTCGTCGTCGCGGGCGCGCACCTCGCGCATGTCGCCGCTGCCGGTGAGGCCGAGCAGCCCGCCCTGGCGGCCGAGCGCCTCCTCCACCCGCTCGGCGTCCATCCCGTCCACCCGGGCGAGGTAGCCGCAGATCGCCGGGTCGACGTCGCCCGAGCGGGTGCCCATGACCAGGCCCTCCAGCGGAGTCAGCCCCATGGAGGTGTCGACGCTGCGCCCGCCGGAGACGGCGGTGGCGCTGGCGCCGTTGCCCAGGTGCAGCACGATGAGGTCGAGCCCGGCCAGGTCGCGGCCGAGCAGGGCGGCGGCGCGGCGCGAGACGTAGGCGCACGAGGTGCCGTGGAAGCCGAAACGCCGCACGCCCAGCCGCTCGCGCCAGTCGCGCGGCACCGCGTACGTGTACGCGGCGGGCGGCAGGGCCAGCTGGAAGGCGGTGTCGAACACGGCCACCTGCGGCACCCCGGGGAACGCCGAGCGCGCGACCCGGATGCCGGTCAGGTTGACCGGGTTGTGCAGGGGCGCGAGCGGCGCGAGCCGCCCGATGGCTGCGATCACGGCGTCGTCGATGAGCACGGCCTCGGTGAACGTGGTGCCGCCGTGCACGACCCGGTGCCCTACCGCCACCGGGTCCAGTTCGGGTCCGGCCGTCCGGAACGCCTCCATGACCGCGCCGAGCCCTTCGGCGTGCCCGGGGAAACGGGCCCGCCGCTCGTGGGGCGGTCCGCCACCCGCGTGGTGCGTCAGGCGTCCCTCGTCCTCGCCGATGCGCTCGACCAGGCCCCCGGCGGGGCGCTCGCGGGTGCGGACGTCGATGAGCTCGTACTTGATGGACGAGGAGCCGGTGTTCAGGACGAGGATGCGGCCGGCCACGTCCACGACCTTATGTCGGCGGGGTCCTCGCCGTGCTCGCGCGTGTGGGCGCGGGCGCGCAGCCGTTCGTCGCTCATGTGCTGGCGCAGGTGCGCCTGGGTGGCGCCGAGGCCGGGCACACGGTCGATGACGTCCATGACCAGGTGGTAACGGTCGATGTCGTTGAGCATGCACATGTCGAAGGGCGTGGTGGTGGTGCCCTCCTCCTTGTATCCGCGTACGTGGAAGTTGTCGTGGCCGTGCCGCCGGTAGGTGAGCTGGTGGATGAGCGAGGGGTAGCCGTGGAAGTTGAAGATCACCGGCCTGCTCGTCGTGAAGAGCGTGTCGAACTCGGCGTCCGACAGACCGTGCGGGTGCTCCGACCGCGGCTGGAGGCGCATGAGGTCGACGACGTTGACCACGCGTACTTTCAACTCGGGCAGGTGCTCGCGCAGCAGCGCGGCGGCGCCGAGCGTCTCCAGGGTGGGCACGTCGCCCGCGCAGGCGAGCACCACGTCCGGCTCGGCCCCCTGGTCGGAGGAGGCCCAGGGCAGGATGCCGAGGCCGCGCGTGCAGTGGGCGATGGCCTCGTCCATGGTGAACAGGTCGAGTATGGGCTGCTTGCCGGCGACGATGACGTTGACGTAGTCACGCGAGCGCAGGCAGTGGTCGCCGACGGAGAGCAGCGTGTTGGCGTCCGGCGGCAGGTAGACGCGGACCACGGAGGCCTTCTTGTTGACGACGACGTCGAGGAAGCCGGGGTCCTGGTGGCTGAAGCCGTTGTGGTCCTGGCGCCACACGTGCGACGACAGCAGGTACGTCAGCGACGCGACCGGCCGCCGCCACGGGATCTTCTGCGACGACTCCAGCCACTTGGCGTGCTGGTTGAACATGGAGTCGACGATGTGGATGAAGGCCTCGTAGCAGTTGAACAGCCCGTGGCGGCCGGTCAGCAGATAGCCTTCCAGCCAGCCCTGGCACAGGTGCTCGCTCAGCACCTCCATGACGCGCCCGCCGGTGCCGAGGTTCTCGTCGGTGGGCAGCAGTTCGGCGTCCCAGGCCCGGTCGGTCACCTCGAACACCTCCTGCAGCCGGTTGGAGGCGGTCTCGTCCGGGCCCATCAGCCGGAACGTGTGCGGATTCCTGGCGATCACGTCGCGCAGCAGCCCGCCGAACACCCGCGTCGGCTCGGTCTCCTGCACGGCGGGCGACTTGACCTCGACCGCGTGGGTGCGGAAGTCCGGCAGCCGCAGCGGCTCCAGCAGCTCGCCGCCGTTGGCGTGCGGGTTGGCGCTCATCCTGCGTGGTCCGGCGGGCACGGTGTCCGCCACCTTCGCGGCCGGGCGCCCGTCGGCGTCGAACAGCTCCTCGGGACGGTAGGAGCGCATCCACTCCTCCAGCATGGCCAGGTGCGAGGGGTTCTCGCGCACCTTCGGCAGCGGCACCTGATGGGCCCGCCAGGTGCCCTCGACGGGCTTGCCGTCCACCTCGCGCGGCCCGGTCCACCCCTTCGGCGTGCGCAGGATGATCATGGGGAGGCGGTCGGCGTCGCCCGCCTTGTACGCGGCCATCTCGTCCCAGGCGGTGTCGAGCGTGCCGGCCATCTCGGCGTGATCGGGGCCGACCAGGTGGGGGCGGTAGCCGTACCCCTCCATGAGTTTGATCAGCTCGTGCTCGGGGATGCGGGCGAGCACGGTCGGGTTGGCGATCTTGTATCCGTTCAGGTGCAGGATGGGCAGCACCACGCCGTCGCGGCGGCGGTCGGCGAACTTGTTGGCGTGCCAGCCGGCGGCCAGGGGGCCGGTCTCGGCCTCGCCGTCGCCGATGACGCAGGCCACGACCAGGTCCGGGTTGTCGAAGGCGGCGCCGTGGGCGTGCGCGAGCGAATAGCCCAGCTCGCCTCCTTCATGGATGGACCCGGGCGTCTCGGGCGCGACGTGGCTGGGCACGCCGCCGGGGAAGGAGAACTGGCGGAACAACCGCCGCATGCCCGCGACGTCCTGCGAGACGTCGGGGTAGCGCTCGGAGTAGGAACCCTCCAGCCAGGCGTGCGCGACGGCCGCGGGGCCGCCGTGACCGGGGCCGGCGATGTAGATCATGTCCTGGTCGCGTTCCTTGATCACCCGGTTGAGGTGGGCGAAGCAGAAGTTCAGCCCCGGCGTGGTGCCCCAGTGGCCGAGCAGGCGCGGCTTGATGTGCTCCGGCCGCAGTGGCTCGCTCAGCAGCGGATTGTCCAGCAGATAGATCTGCCCGACGGACAGATAGTTGGCCGCCCGCCAGTACGTGTCGATGTGCTCCATGCTCCTGCTGCTTCCTCCGTAGAGCGAGCTGAATCCACATCTCGCCCGGCAAGGTGCCGGGCAGGCGAGATGTGGACGCAAAGGATCTCCTCCGCCACGCGCGGAATCAGCGCCGGGGGGTACGTGGTTACGGGACCATGGTGATCGGTTCGGCGACGCGAGGAGGAAGAGCGTGAACGGCGACATCACCCGGAGCCAGGAGTGGGCTGCCCTCGGCAAGCACCACGGCGAGCTGGCGGGCACCCGGCTCCGCGAGCTGTTCGCGGACGACCCGGGCCGCGCCGAGCGCATGACGGCGGCCGCGGGCGACCTCTACCTCGACTACTCCAAACACCGCGCCACGAGCGAGACGATCGGCCTGCTGCTGGCCCTGGCCGAGCGGGCGGGGCTGCGCGAGCGGATCGCGGCCATGTTCGGCGGCGAGCACATCAACGTCAGCGAGGACCGCGCCGTCCTGCACGTCGCGCTGCGCATGCCGCGTGAGACGCGGTTGGTGGTCGACGGCCAGGACGTCGTGGCCGACGTGCACGCCGTGCTCGACAAGATGAGTGCCTTCTCCGGCCGGATCCGGTCGCAGGAGTGGAAGGGCGCCACCGGCAGGCCCATCGAGACCGTCGTCAACATCGGCATCGGCGGCTCCGACCTGGGCCCCGCCATGGCCTACGAAGGGCTGCGCGACTACGCCGACGCGGGCATCGCGGCCAGGTTCGTCTCCAACATCGACCCGGCCGACATCACCGGCGCCCTCGCCGGGCTCGATCCCGCGACCACGCTGTTCGTGATCAGTTCCAAGACGTTCACCACGCTCGAGACGCTGACCAACGCCAGGGTCGCGCGCCGCTGGCTGGTCGACGCGCTCGGCGAGGACGCGGTGTCCCGCCACTTCGTCGCCGTTTCCACCAACGCCGCGAAGGTCGCCGAGTTCGGCATCGACACCGACAACATGTTCGGCTTCTGGGACTGGGTGGGCGGCCGCTACTCCTACGACGGCGCCATCGGCCTCTCCCTGATGATCGCGATCGGGCCCGAGCGGTTCCGTGAGATGCTGGCCGGCTTCCACACCATCGACGAGCACTTCCGCACGGCGCCGTTCGAGGCCAACATGCCGGTGCTGATGGCCCTGCTCGGGGTCTGGTACAACGACTTCTTCGGCGCCGAGACCCGCGCCGTGCTGCCCTACAGCCAGCGGCTGCACCGCTTCCCCGCCTACCTGCAGCAGCTCACGATGGAGTCCAACGGCAAGTCGGTGCGCGCCGACGGCACCCCCGTGACCGCCGGGACCGGCGAGATCTTCTGGGGCGAGCCGGGCACCAACGGCCAGCACGCCTTCTACCAGCTGCTCCACCAGGGCACCCGGCTGGTGCCCGCCGACTTCATCGGCTTCGCCGAGCCCTTCGAGGACCGTGAGGGCATGCACGACCAGCTCGTCGCCAACCTGCTCGCGCAGACCTCGGCGCTGGCGTTCGGCAGGACGGCCGAGGAGATCGCGGGCGAGGGCACCGCGGCCGAGATCGTCCCCCACAAGGTGATGCCGGGCAACCGGCCCACCTCCACGATCCTGGTGCCCAAGCTGACCCCGTCCACGCTGGGCCAGCTCGTCGCCCTCTACGAGCACATCGTCTTCGTCGAGGGCACGATCTGGGGCGTCGACTCCTTCGACCAGTGGGGTGTCGAGCTGGGCAAGAAGATGGCGCTCGACCTGGAGCCCGCGCTCACCTCCGCCGAGCCGCCGGAGCCGAGCGCGGCCACGCTGCCCGACCCCTCCACCGAGCGGCTCGTGCGCCGCTACCGCGAGCTGCGGGGCCGCCGCGTCTGAGCCCGCACCTGCGACGCCGGCCAGGCGGGCGGATCGGGGCGGCTTCGGCCTCGGCGCCACCGACGTACACCGGCGATCGGGGCGCGCGGGCGCCTACAGTGGACGCCATGGCCTCTATGACGCAGTTCGTCGCTTTCGGCGGGGTGGTGCTGCTCGGCGCGATGTCTCCCGGCCCTGACTTCGCGGTCGTCGTACGCCGCTCGGCCGTCTCCGGGCGCGGGCACGGCATGGCTGCGGCGACGGGAATCTCCGTGGGCGTCTTCGTGTGGGTGCTGGCCGCGGCCACCGGCGTCGCGGCGCTGCTGGCCGCCTCGGCCATGGCGTTCACCGTGGTGAAGGTGGCCGGCGCCGCCTACCTGCTCTACCTCGGGGTCAAGGCGCTGCGCGCCGCCCTGGGCCGGGGCGGTCACCTGGCGCTCGACGTGCCGGACCCAGGAGGGCGCGGCGCATGGGCGGCCTTCGTCGAAGGGCTGCTCACCAACGTGCTCAACCCCAAGGCCGCCCTGTTCTTCGTGGCCCTGATGCCCCAGTTCGTCAGCTCCGGCGCCTCGCCGGCGGACACCCTGGTGCTGTCGGTGATCGCGCTGACGGGCACGGTCGCGTGGTTCCTGGTGGTGGCCACCATCGTCGGGACGCTGCGCAGGGTCTTCGCCAGGCCCTCCGTACGCAGAACCGTGGACGGCCTGACGGGCGCCGCCCTGATCGCCCTCGGCGTCGGGCTGGCCGCCTCCGGCCGCCCCTAGAGCCGCACCGGTGACGTCGAGCGGCGGGAGACGACGGCGTACGCGAGGCTGACGATCACGAAGAACGGGACGCCCGCCCACCACGCGGGCCGCAGGGAGTCGATGAACAACGTCGAGACGAGCACCGCGGCGAGGAAGAGCATCACGAGCCCCGACGTGACGGGCGCGCCCCACAACCGCACCGGCGACGGCGGCAGCCCCTGCGCGGAGCGGGTGCGCCGGAAGGTGTAGTGGGTCATGAGGATCAGCAGCCACACGACCAGCGCCCCGAACACCGACACGCCGAACAACGCCAGGTACGCCCCGCTCTCGCTGGCCGCCGAGACGATCGCGGCGAGCGCGAGGCCGAGCGCCGACAGGGCGAGCGCGTTGCGCGGCACGCCGGCGGTGCTGAGCCGCCCGGTCCAGGCGGGGGCGTACCTGTTGGCGGCGAGCGAGTGCATCATCCTGGTGGTCAGGTAGAGGTTCGTGTTGGCGCTGGACAGCGCGGCGGTCAGCACGACGAAGTTCATGACGGTCGCCGCGGCCGGGACCCCGGCGGCGGAGAAGACCGTGACGAAAGGGCTCTCGGTCACGGAGCCGCCCTGGGCGGTCGTGGTCCACGGCACGACGGTGAGCACGATCGCGATGGCCAGCACGTAGAAGAGGGCGAGCCGGGTGACCATGCGGCGGGCGGCGCGCGGTATGTCGCGTACGGGGTTCTCCGACTCGGCGGCGGTGACGGAGACGACTTCCGTGCCGATGTAGCTGAACAACACGAACACCATGGCCAGGAACAGCCCGCTCATCCCGTTGGGCAGGAATCCGTCGTGCGCGGTGAGGTTCGAGACGCCGGTGGCCTCCGAGCCGGGCAGGCCCATGGTGATGAGCAGCACGCCGAGCAGGATGAACACGATGATCGCCATGACTTTGACCATCGCGAACCAGTACTCGACCTCGCCGAACAGCTTGACCGCGGCGGTGTTCACGACGAGCACCACGGCCGAGAAGACGGTGACGGGCAGCCACAGCGGCAGCGACGGCCACCAGAACTGCACGTAGATCCCGGCCGCGATGACCTCGCCGCCGATGGCGATCACCTGGATCGTCCAGTACGTCCAGCGCACCACGAACCCGGCCCACGGGCCGAGGTAGCGGTGCGCGATGACCCCGAAGGCGCCCGCCTCGGGGTGCACGACGACCATCTCGGCCAGCGACCAGCCGATGACCAGGGCGACGCCCGCGCAGATGATGTACGCCACGATGGTCGCGGGGCCGGCCTGGGAGATCGCCAGGCTGGAGCCCAGGAAGAGCCCGGTGCCGATCGCGCCGCCCAGCCCGATCATGGTGAGCTGGCGCCCGGTCAGCCTGCGTCGCAATCCGGATGCGTTGTCCACGAGAAACCTTTCGGGGGTGATCAGGCCCGGCGGCAGGCGCTGATGGCTTCGACGGCCGAGTCCACGTCGGACCGGTCGTTGTAGTAGTGCAAGGACAGCCGCAGCAGGTCGCCCCGCGGCGCGGTCCAGATGCGGCGCTCGGCCAGCCGAGCCGCCAGCCTGGCCGGGTCGTCGTCGGCGATGGCGACCTGCGGGCCGCGTGCCTCCGCAGGGCTCGCCACGCGCTCGCCGGCCGCCGCGAGCCGCTGCGCCAGCTCCTCGACCAGGGCGGACACGTGCTCGTCCACAGCGGCCAGGTCGATCCGTTCGATGAGGTCGAACCCGGCGTTGGCCGCGTAGGCGGACGGGATGGGCGGCGTGCCGGTCTCGAACCGCCGGGCGTCTTCGGGGAAGTCGAGCAGCCGGGGGTCGAAAGCGAACGGGTCGGTGCGGCCGAACCAGCCCGTGAGCTCGGGCTCGCGCTGGTGCTCGATGCCGCCGCGTACGTAGAGGAACGCGATGCCGGGCAGCCCGAGCAGGTATTTGAGCGACCCGGCCGCCAGGTAGTCGCAGCCGAGCCGTTCGACGTCGATCGGGGTGACGCCGGCGCCCTGGTAGGCGTCCACGAACACCCGCGCTCCCTTCGCGTGCGCCAGGCGGACGACGTCCTCGACCGGGAGGCGGGCGCCGTTGCGGTAGGTGTGCAGCGGCACCGACACCAGGTTGACGCTCTCGTCGACGACCCGCTCGTACGCCTCCGCCGGGACGTACTCGCCGGTGTCGGCGGCCACCCGTACCGTGGCGCCGCGCCCGCGCTGGGCCAGCCAGGCGTGCGCGATCGACGGGAACTCCAGGTCGGTGGTGACGATGCCGGGACGGCGGGACCAGTCGAGTGACGAGGCGGCCTGGAAGGCCGCCTCGGAGGCGCACGACAGCACGGCCACCTCGCCGGGCTCGGCGCCGATGAGCCGGGCGAACCGCTCCCTGGCACGGCCGACCTCCGCCATCCACGCCTCCCACGGTGCGCCTCTGTCCCGCAGCGTGTGGCCGATCTCCTGCAGCGCGTACGCCAGCCGCGACGACAGGGCGCCCTGGCTGCAGCTCGCCAGGTGCACGGAGTCGGTCAGGGAGGGGAACTCGGCCCGAAACTGAGTGGCGTTCAGCAGATGCGACATTTCGGGCACCTTATCCGGACGTATTTAACCAGGTCAATATGACTTCAATGTGATTGACGCCCGATAGGATCTGCGCGTGATAGGCGCCAGGATCCGTGAGCTGCGCACCGTACGCGGGCTGACCCTCGCCCAGCTGGCCACGGAGGCGGGCGTGTCCAGCGGGCTGATCAGCCAGGTCGAACGCGGCCTGGCCGACCCCAGCCTGGAAACGCTCAGGAAGATCGCGAAGGTGCTGGACCTGCCGCTGTTCAGCCTCTTCCAGGAGCCGGACGCGGCCGCCGTCGCCGTGGTCAGGCGCGACGGGCGGATGCTCGTCAGGTCGCCCGCGGGTGGGATCACCTACACCCGCGTGTCGCCTGGGCACGGGCGGCTGGAAGTGCTGGAAGGCCACCTGTTGCCCGGCGGGTCGTCGGCCGCCGAGCCGTGGTCGCACCCGTCCGAGGAGTGCGTGCTCGTGCTGCGGGGACGGCTCGTCGTCGAGGTGTCAGGGGCCGAGCACGTGCTGGAGGCGGGGGACAGCTGCCACTTCGACTCCTCGTTGCCGCACCGCTATCTCAACACCGGGGACGAGCCGGTCGACTTCGTGATCGTCGCCACCCCGCCGAGCTACTGAGGCCGGCCGCTCGGGCGGTCCCCGGGCGGCTCCTGCGCCGGCGCGGCCGTGCGGTCGCGGGCGGTGGGCGCGTCGATCACGTAACACGCCCACACATCCGGATTTATCCCGTTAAGGTGCATGAGATCCATCCCAGCCGTCACAGGAGTCATCCCGCTCATGCCGAACGCCGAGCCGCTGCGCCCAGACGATCCCGAGGCGATCGCGGTCTACCGGCTCGTCGGGCGGCTCGGCGAGGGCGGCCAGGGCGTCGTCTACCTCGGTCAGGCCCCGGACGGCCGGCCGGTGGCCGTCAAGGTGCTGCGCCAGTCCGTCGCCGGCGGCAACGGCTTCGCCAAGGAGATCGCCGCCGCCCGGCGCGTGGAGCCGTTCTGCATCGCGCAGGTGCTCGACGCGTCGATGAGCGGGCGTCCGTACATCGTCAGCGAGTACGTCGAAGGCCCGTCCCTCCAGGAGGCGGGCCCCCATCGCGGCGCCGACCTGCAGCGCCTGGCCGTCAGCACCGCCACGGCGCTGGCCGCCATCCACGAGGCGGGGGTCGTGCACCGCGACTTCAAGCCCTCCAACGTGCTGCTCGGACGGGACGGGCCGCGCGTCGTCGACTTCGGCATCGCCCGCCTGGCCGACTCCGCGGTCACCGTCACCAGCAGCGTGGTCGGGACCCCCGCGTACATGGCCCCCGAGCAGCTCGCGGGCGCGTACGTCGGCCCGGCGGCGGACGTGTTCGCCTGGGCGTCGGTCATGGTGTTCGCGGGGACGGGCACGCCGCCGTTCGGCGAGGACACGCTGCCCGCGGTGATCAACCGGGTGCTCAACCAGGAACCGTTCCTGGGCGACCTGCCGGAGCCGCTGCGCCGGGTCGTGCATGCCTGCCTCGCCAAGGACCCGGCCGCCCGCCCGCCCATGCGCGACGTCCTGCTCCACCTGCTCGGCGGCTCCAGCCCGCACCCGCCGCCACCG
>NZ_JAAAHR010000207.1:0-15921 GCF_009908215.1 Nonomuraea sp. K271
GGTAGGCGATCGCTTGGGCGGTCCAGGGCGGCTGGTTCAGCGTGGCGGCGGTGCTGAGGGCGTGGGCGGTGCTGGTGACGTCGCTGGCATCGCCTGCTTGATGTCCGAAGCCGCCGTCGGTGTTCTGCGCGTGCTGCAGGTAGCCGCCGGCCCGGTGCAGGGCCTGGTCGATGCGTGCGCTCAGCGTCTGGTCGGACGTGGTGCGCAAGCAGGTGAGGGCTGCGGTGGTGCGGCGCAGGGCGTGGGCCTGGGTGAGGCTCCAGCTGCGTTCGAAGGTGCCGTCGGGCTGCTGGGCGTGCAGCAGGAAGAGCGCGGCGCGGTGCAGCAGGGCGGCGTAGCGGTGCGGGTCGGGGGCCAGGGCCAGGACGGCGTTGGCGGTCATGACGGGTTCGGAAGGCTCGCCGCGCAGGTAGGTGGGGAAGCCGCCGTCCTCGCCTGCCAGGGCGGCCAGGTGCGCGCGGCCGGAGGTGAGGGCGTGGCTGTAGCGGGTGGGGTTCAGGGCGTGCAGGGCTTCGAGGGCGGCGCCGGTGCTTTCGACGTCGGCCTGGGTGACGCGTTCGGTGTAGGCCCAGCCGCCGTCGTCGTTTTGGTGCTCGGCGAGGTAGTCGCCGATGCGTACCAGCAGCTCGTGATGGTGGGGCGGGGCGCAGCGGGCCAGGGCCAGGCCGGCCACGCTGGTGATGAACAGGGTGTGGTCGGGGATGAAGGGCAGGCCGCCGTCGGGGTTGGCCACCTTCAGCAGGGCGTCGATGCCGTCGGCGACGAGCCGGTTGCCGGGGTCGGTGGTGTGCAGGGCGAGCAGGGCCAGGGTGTGGGCGCCGACGTTGCCCTCCCACACCTCTCGCCGGCTCGCCGCCAGCCGGGTGGTGAGGAAGCGCTGATCCTGGGCGTCGGGTCGGTGGCCGAGGCCGTGGGTGGCCAGGATCTTCATGGCGCAGCCGGTGAGTTCTGCCCAGGTGCTCTGGCCTCGGTAGTCCAGGCGGGCGGCGCGGGGCGGGTAGGTGCCCTGTCCGAGGACGGCCAGGTGGAGGGCGAACAGCAGCTGCTTGCGGCCTCGGGTGTGTGCGGGGATGCCGTCCAGGGCCTGGTCCAGGGCCTGGTCCAGGCCCTGGACCAGGGTGGGCGGCGGCTGGGCAAAGCTCAGGGCGGCCTGGGCCAGGAGCTGCTCCACCGGGTGCAGATGGGGGTCGGTGCGGCGGGTGGCGATGAAGTGCTGCAGGCGGGTTTGCACGTGGGGGTAGCGGTTGTGCCGGCGTAGGAGGGTGAGCATCAACGCCGACTCCAGCACCCGGCTGTGCGTCGGTTCGGCGAACGCGCCGCGCTCGTCGAAGGCGGCCGCGACCCGGTCGGCCACCCGCATCATGCACGCCCGCACCGCGGGTGCCCGCAGCGTGCCTGCCCGCAGCGGGGACCGCTGCTCGTCATGGTCGGCGGGGACGGCGCTTTGCGTCAACGTTTCTCCTTCTTCTGATTGCTGAAGCCGCCGCCGGTCGCGCCGAGGAGAGCGGGCAGGGTGGCGGGGCGGCCCGGTGGGATGTCCGGCGGTGGGGGCGGCAACGCGGTCAGGTGGTGAGCGGTTGCCGGGTAGCGGCCGGATTCCTGCAGCCAGGCCAGGTGGGTGCCGGGCATCGTGCAGATCGTGTGTGCGATCTGGGCTATGCCCGTCCGCTGGTGGGGGTGCAGGGTTCGGGTGGTGTGGTGCAGCCGGCGGCGTGCGGCGAGCATGTGCCGGGCCCGGTCCTGGATGCGCTCGCTCACCTGCCGCACCGCGCTCTGGAGATCGCAGCCGGATGCCCGTTGCAGGACGATGACGTAGTTGGTGCTCTCCCCTGCGGCTGCCTCGCGGGGCAGGGACAGCAGGTCGTTGGTCCAGGCGGTCAGGTCGTTGGAGGCCTGGCACATCTGCTGCCAGCATGGCGTTTGCGCGATGGCGGGTGGGACCTCGGCGTGGTGCAGGGCCTCGACCAGGTCGTACATGAACGCGCCGTTGGCGTCACGCCGCAGCGCCGGATACTCCTGGGGTGTGGGGGTGCTGCCCCGGCGGCGGTGCTCGATCTGGGTCAGGAAGGCGTCGCGGTGGCGGTGCAGGTGATCGCGGAAGCGGCGCCGCCACTGCGGCGACATGCCAGCCGCGGTGGCCGGCCATAGGTCGGCTACCGCGGCGATGACCGGCGGCGGCGCCGGGTCGAGGGCGGGCCGGTGGTGGCCGTCGATGACGGCGGTGAGCGCCTGGTACAGGTCGAGCACCGCGCTCGCGCAGTGGCCCAGGGGGCCTTCGTCCTGCTCATCGTCGAGGTGGAACAGCACGGTGATCCACCGGGCCAGGCGTTCGACGTCCCCGGTGGCGGCGTCGGGGATCATGCGGGCGGCCGGTCAGCCACGGCCGGGCCGGTCGGCCTTTGTCGTCGAGCACCCAGATGTCCAGCTCGGTGTGGTCCGCCTGCCAGATCTCGTTCGGAGCCTTGGCTTCGCGCCGGTACACCAGGTCGTAGATCTCGCGGTATTTTTTGGTGCCCTCAAGACCGAGAGTGACCAGCGCGGGGTCCAGGTCGGCGACGATGCGGGCCACGGTCCGGTAGGCGGGCGAGGGCCAGCCGTGCGCCTTGGCGATGCTTTCGGCCTGCCGGTGGATGGTAGCCGCGCTGGGGCGAGGCTTGCGCAGGGCCAGCCCTTCGATGAAGGCTACGAGCTCGTCAGGGAACCGACGCAGCCCCTTGTCGCGGCGGCCCGGGCGCGTCAAGGCGTCCAGGCCGCCTTGCCGGTAGTCGGCCAGCCACCGCTGCAACGTCCGATAGGAGACGCCGCCCTCGTCCTGGGCCGCGGCCAGCTGCGCCAGCGGTACTTCCTCGTGCAGGTGCGGCGTGAGCATCTCGTACCGGCTCATGGCCAGGGCGCGCCCGGCCAAGCCGCCGGACACGCGGCCGGAGCTCCCGCTGCCCGGTCTGGCTTGTGCGTGTTGTTCGCTCGCGGTGCTCACCCCGTTATCGTCCGTCCCCACGATGACCGCCCACCACACCCGCGGGCGCCACGGTTGCGACTACCCGCGCATAGCGGGACCCCGCCCCAGTCCGCCGCTGCAACGGGTCGCCGATCAGCCCAGTCCTGGCCGCGCTACCAGGCACACGTTGAGTTGTTAAGCGGTCTCCTGCGGCTTGAAACCGACTCCGGTTGTCGCAGTTGTGGTCGACGGGGACGTGTGCCCCGCCGCCACATCCGCGTCCGTCGGGTGCCGCGGTGGTGTCGTGGCGCTTGCTCACGGCCTCGAGTTCCAGCGCGATTTCCATGCCGAGCCTGGTCGAGGGCGGAGCCGGCTGTAGCCCCGTGTGTCAGCCGGCCCATGTGTCATGGCTGCCCGGGCAGGACTTAGTCCTTGATGACGTTGTCGCGTGGACCAGCGTAGACAGGGTTCCTGTCGAAGCGCTTGTCGGTGACGAGCAGGCGGATCAGTTGCGGGTTGCGGACGGACTCCTCCGCCTCCCAGACGATCCAGTTGTCGCCGACGGGTTTGGTTTGCGTGCGGAGCTCGCCGAAGCCGCCCGGGTTGTCCGGCGCGACCGCCATGATCAGGTACTCGATCTTCAACCCGCGCCTCTTGAGCTCGGGCAGGACCTCGCCGACGGTCTTCTCGTCCACCCGGAAGCCGGCGAGTGCGCGGCCCTTCGTGGTTGCCAGCCGGTAGTCGGACTTGACCCCCGCCTTCGGTTCGTGTGACTTGTCGGGCACGAGAACGCAAGGGGCGACCGGGCCGCTCATAAGGATCGTGCTGGTGCTGTGGTCACTGATCGTCCAGACGAACGTCTGGCCGGGCTTGAAGAGCTTGGTGTCGATCCGCATCTGCCAGCCCTGGCTGTGTTCCTCCCCGGGGATGTTCTCCGGCACGGAGTACAGGCCGCGGGGAATGTCCTGCACCAAGGTTCCGCGCGGTTCCTGGCACCACTTGCCCGGGGGCGCGTAGTCGACGGTGGCCGGGACATTCAGTTCCTTCAACCGCTTCGCCAGCCCTGCCTTGTCGCGGAAATCCCGGATCTGGACGTACACGACACCGTCGGGTTCCTTGGTGACCGCGTAGGAGGGGGTGCCGCTCTCCTTCAGCAGGCTCGGCCCCACCACGATGCCCACGGCGAGCAGCCCCGCGCCCGCCAGCCCCAAGGCCAGCCGCCGGGCAGGGCGCCAGCGGGGGCGGACGCTGGACGGGCCGGGCTGCTCGGCGGCGATTGAGGCCAGCAGCTTCCGCGCCCCCACATCGGAGGCATGCCCTCCCGGCTTGCCCGGTTCCACCCGGGCCAGCGCACGCGTGATCTCGTCGATGTTCTTCATCACAGATGTCCCTCCGCGGGGGCCAACCGGCCTTCCGATGTGAAGTGCACGTCCGCCTCGGCGAGCGCGCGGGCGAAGCGCCTGCGGGCGCGGTGGAGTCTGATGCGTACGGCGTTGCGCGACATACCGAGCACGGCGGCGATCTGCTGTCGGTCCAGTCCCTCCCAGGCGACCAGGGACAACACCTCCCGATCGGTGTCCGGTAAGGCGCGGAAGATCTGCGCGATCGCCGTCAGCTCGACCCCGCTGTCGGGCGCGGCCTGGTACAGGTCGGCCATTTCGGCATCGAGCTCCACACTGAGGGCCTGGCGGCGCACCTCGACCCGATAATGGTTGGCCAGCACCTTGCGCGCCACGCCATACAGCCACAGCGTGGCCTGCTCTCCATCCGGCACTTCGCCCATCCGCCGCCAGGCGATGGCAAAGGTTTCCGCCACGACGTCCGCCGCATCCTGCGGCGAGTGGCAGCGACGGGCCGCATACGCCGTGATCTGGCCATACGTCTCCCGGTAAACGGACTCGAACCTGGCCAGCTCACTACCCACGGGCTGGTCCCGCGTCCGGTCTCCTCGGCATCCCCATGGCCGCCTCCTTCATAGCTTTGACTTACGGACATCTGTGCCTATGTAGGGAGTCGGGCCATCATTTCGCGCCAGGGCGGAGAAATTGCGTAGCTATCCCGCCGCAGCGAATAGAGCCGAACCTCGGATGGTCCCCGTCGGCGCCCCTGCCGGGATGTCGATTCACTTCAGGAAATGGCCCTTCCGTGAAGTAATGTGGCTGCATGCCGTCCTCCACTCCCAGTTCGGCGTCCGTGCCCGCTGGGCGGGATCACGCCGAAATCACTTCACGAAAGGTGGTCGGGCTTCCCGAGCGCCTCGATCCGGCCGACGACAGCCTCCCGATGTGGACGGAGCGTTACCTCGATCTAGCCGTGCGCGGGGTCCGTTCGGCGGAGGTCACCGCCAAGATTGCCCGGCACCTGGAGCGCTTCGGCGCGTGGATCGTCGACGGCCTCGGGCACGACCGGCTCTCGGCCATCACCCCGCGCGAGATCACCGCCTGGCGCGACCACCTGGCCGCCGCCGGCAACCCCGGCCGCGACGGCACGCCCGCGCCGATGGCGCCGGCGACCGTCAACAACCACCTCGCACACCTGTCGGCGATGTTCTCCTGGATCGCCGCACACGCCCCCAAAGCTCTGCTGCGCCACGGGGACCCGACCAAGAAGGTCGCCCCGCTGCCGCTGCCCGCCCCGCAGCCGCGCGCCCTGGCCGCCGCGCAGATGCGCACCGTCAAGAACGTGGTCGACCGGATCGAAAGCTTCCACGAGCTCAAGGGCCGCCGTCACCGCGGCACCGGCGCGCGTGCCCATGCTCATGCCCGCCCGCTGCGCGATCGGTCAATCGTCTACTTGCTGTTCGGCACCGGGCTGCGCCGCGCCGAAGTGGTCGGCCTGGACCTGGACCAGTTGGAGCCGGCCAGTGCGGACCGGCTGCGTCAGGCCAAGAAGGCGCGCCTGACCGGCGTGCGCGGCAAGGGCCGCACCAGCCGCACCGTGTTTCTCGGCCGTGACGCCCGCCAGGCGCTGGCCGACTACCTGGAGCTCGAACGGCCCAGCGACGCGGCCGCCAGCACCGACGCCGCGGCGTTGTTCCTGTCGGCCGCCTCCATCGCCGCCCGCCGCCCCGACGGCCGCCTGTCGCCGCGCTCGATCAACACCATCGTCGGCGAGATCTGCCGCCTGCACGACGCCCAGACCACCGATCCCGACCGCAAGCTCGGCACCCTGCGCCCGCACGACGCCCGCCACACCTTCGCCTTTGGTCTGTCGCAGGCCTCCGGCCACAACCGCGCCGAACTCGAGCGCCGCCTCGGCCACGCCAACGACCGCTACCTGCGCCTGTACACCAACCCACCCGACGACATCGCCGCCGACTACGTCGAAGACCTATGACCGCGAGACCTGGACACCCCAACACGACGAAAGCGTGGCAGAAATAGCGACGCTAACTGTGGCACGTCACAGCTTTTGGCCTGCAGTTCGGGCGCGGTGCGGCCGGCCTCGGCCAGATGTTGTAGCGCTGTGCCGGAGCTGGTGCAGGGTCCAGCCTTCCCCGCGCGGGTCGAGCTCGGCTGTGGCCTGCTTGAACAGGTACTCGGCGCGAGGGTAGGACAGCCGTCCCCGTCTGGTGGTGGGGCAGGTGTCGGCGGCCGCGGGCGCGCGGGCTCCGGAGGCGGGGGCGCGCCGGTCGGTCAGGAAGAGCGGTCCGGCGGTGCGGCCGTTCAGCAGGCGGGCGGTGGCGGTGGCCCAGTGCACGTATTCGAGGGCGCCGCCCTTGCTGGGGACGCGGGCGCGGCGGAACTCCAGGTCCAGGTCCTCGACGTTCAGCGACAGGATCTCCTCGGCGCGGGCGGCGGTCTCGTACAGGAGCCTCCAGAACACCCTTTCGCGCAGGGGGTGGGCGGTGTGCAGCACCTTTACCTGAGCAGCGACGATCACAGCGTCGCGCTCTCCACCATGACAGGCGTCCACGACGGGCCCTTCGGACCGTATCCCGCCACCGGCAGCAAGCTCGCCCGCCCGTGGTGCGAAGTCATGCGCTACGACTCCAGCGGGCGGGCCGTCCGCTGCGATTACTTCTACGACACCACGACGGCCTGATCCAGCTCGGACACGCAGAACCCCCGCCGGACTGAGGCCGCGATCACGTCGCCTCCCAGCATCGAAGACCGCCCGCGGCCGATCTGATCGACCCGCGCGGGCGGACGTCTTGCGGCGCTGAACTCACAGCGGCGCAGCGCCGCTGTGAGTCCGCTTCAAACGCCTGCCCAGATGCCGGCCGTCACGGCGGCCGGCTCCCGCCTCGAACGAGCGCGGACCGGCCGGGGAGCGATCTCCGAGGGCGCCGCTGTCTCACGCCGGCCAGGGCCGTGGTTGACGTGGCCGCTGTGGCGGCGTGGGCTCCCGATTCGGCTGCCGGGCCGACGGTGGCGCGCCGGGGGCAGAGTGCGCCTCTCGCACGGGGCCGCGGGTCCTGGTGCGAAGGGCGGGTGAGTGGCGGTCTGGCCGGGTCTAGAAGATCGGCTTGCCGTAGACGCGTACGTAGCGGTCTCCTTGGAAGAGGTAGTACTGAAAGAGTTCGCTGGGAACCATGCAGGCGGCCGACAGGCCGGAGGCAAAGCTGGTGCCCGCCACGGCGGGGAAGGCGTCGGAAATGCGCATGCAAGCTCTGAGGCTTTCGGTGTCGGTGTTGTAATAGGCCACCTGGTCGCCCTTGAACAGGTAGACGTGGGAAGACATATAGGACTGGCATGCCGCGTCGAGGTCGCTGGTGAAGATGGTGCCACGCAGCCCGGGCCAGCTGGCGTGGATGCTGTTGACGCCGCCGTGTTCCTCCTGGCGGATGTCGTAGTTGACGTAGCGGTCGCCGCGGAAGAGGTAGACGTCGTGCTCGGCGCCGGGTACTGAGCAGGCCGCGTCGATGCCCTCGGCGAAGACGGTGCCCTTCAGAGCGGGCCAGCCTCCACCGGTGTTCCCGGGGCCGCCGACGATGCTCTCGGTGTCCACGTCGTACCTCAAGTACTGGTCGTCCTTGAAGAAGTAGATCTCCCCGCCGGCGTCGGGCAGGTTGCAGGCGGCTGCCAGGTCGCGAACGAAGACGGTGCCGTACAGGCCGCGCCAGCCGTTGGAGATGAGACTGCCGTCGCCGGAGGCCGGATGGCCGGGGTTCTCGCCGGTGTAGCGGACGATCAGGCTGAAGCGGCCCATGCCCTGGGAGGTGCGGTCGAACTCCCACGGCATCCGGTGGCTGTCGTTGTAGTGGTAGAGGGCGGCCAGGTCCGCGCGCCCGAAGGCGAAGGCGCGGGTGAGCACCATGTCGTCTTTGTTGCGCAGGTGCTCAATGATGGTCGCGAACAGGCTCAGAGCCGAATACAGGTGGCCATACAGGTCCATCCCGGGGATGACGCTGAGGAACAGGTCGTGGTACTTGAGGGTTTCCACGATGTCCCGCAGGGCGTTGCCGAGCGCGGTGTACCAGCGGTCACCGGAGTCGTCGGCCTCCCACACGGTGATCGCGGCCGAGCCGCACCCGTCCAGGCGGGTGTCGAAGAAGACCTTGTCGCCGGTGATGAGGAATTCTTTGCCCTCGGTGACCGAGCCGGTCTCGTTGGTGCGCAGGGTGCGCTCGAAGTCGGTGGCGTTGGCGGCGGCCGTCCAGTAGATCTCGTCCCTGCCGCCGCCCTGGTCGCCGACCGCTTTGTGGCAGAAGAACGACTGCATCTCCAGCTTGGCGTGGAACGGCGCCCGCGCCGCCGGGTCGGCCGTCTCGTCGTCGGCGCCGGAAAAGCCGGTCACGCCGAAGCCGTGCTCGGCCAGCGCCGCGGTGAACTCGGCGCTGTCGAAGCCCTGGCCGTCGGTCAGGTGTGCGCGGTTCACCACGGCCAGGTTCGGCATCGTGGCCACCAGCGGCAGCATCTCGGCGAAGGCGGCCTTGTAGGCCTGCTCGTCGAAGCCCTGCTGCAGCGGCCGGGAACTGACCGACGTGGGCACGATCTCGGCCGAGCGTCCGCCGGACAGCTGCTGATGGTAGATGCGGCCCATGGCGTGCAGGTGGTCGGTGCCCAGCACCCGCTCCAGCGGCGCCAGCACCGAGCGCTCCAGCTCGGTCAGCTCCAGTCCCTGATCGGCCCGGGCCGCGGCGTGCAGCAGCACGCCGGTCATCAGGTTCACCGGGCCTTGCTTGCGCAGCCGCCGCGCGTGGGCCTGCTGGGCGGCCTGCAGGCCCTGCCCGGACAACAGCGCCTGCCAGCGCTCCAGCCGCTGGGTGTGCTCCTCGGCGGTGAACGCCGCTGTTCCGACCTCGCTCATGATGGTCCCCCTTCGTCGCGTCGTCTCCAGCGCCTCGAGCACGGCCTCGAGCAGACACCGCGCACGCGTGTGTGGACCCGAGCGGATGTGAGCGTGGAGACGCAACGGCACGTGTTTGTGCCATTGCTGACGTAAGTGACGGTGGAGAATATGGGCGCTTGCCACTACGCACGAGACGTGGGCCGGGCCCGCGCGGCCGTGCCTACCGGCCCAGAAGGCTGCAGCATCCGTGATCGACCCGGTGGCGCCGTGATCGGGCAGGGCATCACGTTGTGATGCCGGCGGCCACCAGCAGGCCAGCGCCCAGCCGCCCAGCCGCAAGGAGTCCTTGGCGCCCCATCGTCTCGGCCGCCGGTTGCGCTTGGCCGCTGGAGCCCGCACTGGTGTCCCAGCGCCCGCAGCACACCAACGGTGGAGCGCGGCCCGGATGCCGCGCCACCGCCATGCCCCCGGCCGCAGCCCCGGCCCCGTCCACACCCGCGGTGGCGCCTAGGTTCTGCCGGCGCCCTCAAGCCGGCACCCCGACGATACGAGCGGTCAGGGAACCGTGAGGCGGTGGCCGAAGTCGTTGATCAGAATGGAGGTGGCCGAAGAGGGAACGTAGAGGACTCGCTGAGCAGCAGGAACCTCGTTAACCTCGGATCCGTGGGCGGCCCAGACGGAGGATTGCCCGCGCTGCGACCGACGGTCGGGTCGCTCACCGCCATGGCATACCCCGGCCCTCACCGCCGCAGGACCGTCTTCGACCGGGCCCCACGTACTGATCTGGACTTCGTAGAGGCGTTAGTCGGCCGGAGGCGGTGAAGCTGGGGCAAGCCGCTGGCGTTCCAGGTCGGGCAGGAGCACCGTGCTCTCCTGCTCGCGGGGGTCGGTGCGGGCCAGTACGACCTCGGCCGGCTCTCTGTCGCTGAGGTTGACGGGCATGTGCGGGGTACTGGCCGGGATGTAGATGAACTCGCCTTGGCGGGCTTCGAGGTAGTGCTGCAGATCCTGGCCGTACCAGGCGCCCACGGCGCCCTTGATGACGTAGATGGCCGTCTCGTGGTGATCGTGTTTGTGGGCCCGGCCACCTCCGGCGGGCGGGATGGTCTGCAGGTGCATGCAGATGTTGCGGGCGCCCACGGTTTCGGCGGCGATGCCGGCGAAGAACTGCAGGTGTTGTTTGCCCTCGTACATCACGGCGGAGCGGATGACGCGGCAGTGGCCGTCAGGCTGCGAGGAGTGGTCCACGACGTCTCCTCAGAGCCGGCCGAAGATCAGGTTGCCGGGCGCGTCCGGATCGGTGCTGCTGTAGAAATCGCGCTGCGCGGCGTGGATCTCGCCGACGTCCAGATGGCCGCTGGCGTCGGTATCGAGCCGGCCGAAGACTGCGCGGCGCTCGTCATCGGGCAGCGCGGAGATGCCGGGGATGGCGGCGAACTCCTCGTAGGAGATCCGGCCGTCGCCGTCGGCGTCGCAGACGGCGAGGATGGATTCGGCGATGCGGCCGGCCGTCACGGCATAGCCGTTCGTGCGGAATTCCTCGCCGGCGAGATAGGCGACGAACTCGGCGCGGGTCAGTTGTCCGTCGCTGTCGTTGTCGGCGCTGTGGATCAGGGCGTTCCACATGCTCGCGTACGCGGCCAGCACGTCGCGGCCCTTGGCGGAGCCGGCGGGGACCCCGAATGCCGCGAGGAAGCGCACAGCGGCGGCCTCGAAATCGTCCTTGGTCAGCATGCCGTCGCCATCGGCATCGAACAGGGCGAATCGCTTGTCGAACTTCCGGGTCAGGATGTCAGGTATGGCAACGGCCATGGCATCTCCGGTCAGTGGGGAAGCAGCGTCTCGACGGCATGAGCAACCCAACATTACGCAAAGCAACGGTCAATTACAATATGTAATCAGTGGGGGGATTGCCCGGCAGTGGTTCTTGATCGCCCCGCCGCTGATGCGCACCGGTCCCGATCGGCTAGGAATCCTGCGGACGTCAACGGGTCCTGCGCCGGGCGGAGGGGTCATGCTCGGCGGTGATGCGGGCGGAGGTCTCCTCGCCAAGCGCAGGTAGCGGCGGAGGCTGGACAGGCTCTGGTGGCGGGACTTGGCTTGCAGCTCCGGGGCGGTGCGTCCGGCTTCGGCCAGATGCTGCAGCGCGCTGTGCCGGAGTTGGTGCAGCGTCCACCCCTCACCGTTCGGGTCGAGCTCGGCGGAGGCGGTCTTCCGCCATGCCCCCGGCCGCTGCCGTGCCGGCCGCCCAAACCTCCCGCGCACGCGTTCCCAGGTCGGCCGCACCTGGCATTACCTGTCCATACGTGGCGCTGGCCTTCCGCGTCTGCGTAGCTCCTCGCGCATCGGATCTGGGCAAGCCCCGTGCGTGGCCTGCGAATTCTATGCAGGGGTGACCCATGCCTCACCGTCACGTCATATCACTGTCAGTATTCATCGAATTACCGTCAGCAGGCGGCGGTGGTGATCACCAGGATCCGGGCCGCCCGGCACGGGCGATCATCTCCTGGCCGGACAGCGGACGGCGACGTGATCGTAGGCCGGTCATGCCAGGCGATCCGCCGTTGAGGGACCCCCGGGAAGACGCTCGGGGCAGAGCGAAGGCGAGGTGGCGGGTGCATCTGACTCCGCATGAACAGGAACGCCTGATGATCCATGTGGCCGCGGATGTGGCCCGCAGACGCAAGGAGCGGAGGGTTCCCCTCAACTATCCGGAGGCAGTTGCGCTGATCACCGCGCATGTGCTGGAGGCGGCCCGGGACGGCAGGTCCGTCCACGAGCTCATGTCCACCGGCAACGAGATTCTCTCCCGGAGCGACCTCATGCCGGGCGTCGCGGAGATGATCTCCGACCTGCAGATCGAGGCGACATTCCCCGACGGCACCAAGCTGGTCACCATCCGCAACCCCTTCGCCGACAACGAGGAAGACGGGGACGACGAGGCAGACGGCGTGCAAGGCGCGGAGGAACCGCGGGCGCTGATCCATCCGGGGAAGATCGACCACCCCGAAGGCGCCGAGCAGGTGCCCTTCAACGAGGGGCGCGAGATCACGACGGTGGAGGTGACCAACACCGACGACCGCCCCATCCAAGTGGGCTCGCACTACCACTTCTACGAGGCCAACCCTCTCCTGGACTTCGAACGCTCCCTCACCTACGGCAAGCGCCTGCACATCCCCGCCGGCAGCTCGGTCCGGTTCGAACCCCGGTGCACCCGCACGGTGACGCTGGTGCCCATCGAGGGCAAACGCATCGTGGCCGGCCTGCGCGGCCAGGTCGGAGGGCAGCTCGATGGATGAAGCCCTGGACGCATCGGCCGACACCACAGCAAGCACCCCAGCGGACACCGCCGTGGACCAGGCGTCTGGCGTGCTCGCCGCGCCGGTGGCGGACACCCCACCGCTGGAGTGCGGGCCTGGTGTGGAGATCCTGCCGATCGATCAACCCCTGACCCGCGTCCAGTACGCCGACCGGTACGGCCCCACGGCAGGCGACCGCATCCGGCTGGCCGACACCAACCTGCGGATCGAGATCAGCGAGGACTGGTCCGGCGGTCCGGGCCGCAGCGGCAACGAGGTCATCTTCGGCGGCGGCAAGGTGATCCGCGAGTCGATGGGCCAATCCTGCGCGCCGCGCGACCCGGCCCGGTTCGGCGCCCCGCGGCCGTCCGACACGGTCATCACCGGCGCGGTGATCTTGGACCACTGGGGCGTGGTCAAGGCCGACGTCGGCATCCGCGACGGCCGGATCGTCGCGCTCGGCAAGGCATACAACGACGAGACCATGGACCGGCTGCACGACGGCCACGAGCATGCCACCGACTTCCTGATCGGCCCGGAGACCGAGGTCATCGCCGGCAACGGCAAGATCCTCACCGCCGGCGGGATCGACACCCACGTGCACTTCATCTGCCCCGAGCAGGTGCACGAGGCACTCGCCTCCGGGGTCACCACGCTGATCGGCGGCGGCACCGGCCCGGCCGAGGGCAGCACCGCCACCACCGTCACGCCCGGCGCGTGGCATGTGGCCCGGCTGTTCGAGGCACTGGACGGCTTCCCGGTCAACATCGGCCTGCTCGGCAAGGGCAGCACCATGTCCACCGAATCCCTCTACAACCAGGTGGAGGCGGGCGTTCTCGGGTTCAAGATCCACGAGGACTGGGGGGCCACCCCCGCGGTGCTGCGCCGCTGCCTGGAGGTGTGCCGGGCGACCGGTGTGCAGCTGGCCCTGCACGCCGACTCCCTCAACGAGGCGGGCGCGGTCGCCGACACCATCGAGGCCATCGGGGACCACCCGATCCACGTCTTCCACGTCGAGGGTGCCGGCGGCGGTCACGCCCCCGACATGCTGACCATGGCGGGCCTGCCGAACGTGTTGCCCGCCTCCACCAACCCCACCAGGCCCTTGACCGTCAACACGGTCGCCGAGCACATCGACATGGTGATGGTCTGCCATCACCTCAACCCGCTGGTGCCGGAGGATCTGGCCTTCGCCGAGTCGCGGATCCGCCCCTCGACGATGGCCGCCGAGGACGTCCTGCACGACCTCGGCGCCATCTCGATCATGTCCTCGGACGCGCAGGCGATGGGCCGCATCGGCGAGATGATCATCCGGACGTGGCAGACCGCGCACGTGAACAAGGCCCGGCGCGGCCCGCTGGAGGGCGACCAGGCCAGTGAAGGCAACGGCGACGGCGGAGCCGACAACCACCGCGCCCGCCGCTACGTCGCCAAATACACCATCAACCCGGCCATCGCGCACGGCATCGATCACGAGGTGGGCTCCGTCGAGGTGGGCAAGCTGGCGGACCTGGTGCTGTGGGAGCCGAAGTTCTTCGGCGTCAAGCCGCACCGGGTGATCAAGGGCGGCCAGATCGCCTACGCCCAGGTCGGCGACGCCAACGCCTCCATCACCACCCCGCAGCCGATCCTGCCCCGGCCCATGTGGGGGGCGACGGGCCGGGCGCCGGCCGCCAACTCCGTCAACTTCGTCACCGAGCACGCCATCCAGGCGGGGCTGGCCGAACGGGTGCGCGTGGGCAAGCCGTTCGTGGCCATCCGCGACACTCGCAAGGTGTTCAAAGCCGACATGCGGGAGAACGACGCCTGTCCCGACATCGACATCGATCCCGACACCTTCGAGGTGGTGATCGGCGGTGCGACGGCCAAGGACGTCAAGACGGAGATCGACGACCAGCTCGTCGACGGCAGCCAGTACGCCGACACCCTGCCCATGGCCCAGCGCTACTTCCTGTTCTGACCACCGAACCCGAACCCGAGCGCACGAGAGGTGGGCCGCCCGCGATGACCCGCGCCGCCCTGCTGATCCTGGCCGACGGCCGCTTCCCCGCCGGCGGGCACGCCCACTCCGGCGGGGCCGAAGAGGCCGTCACCGCGGGCCGGGTGCGGGACGTGGCCAGCCTGGAGCAGTTCTGCCGCGGCCGGCTTCACACGGCCGGCCTGGTCGCGGCCGGGCTCGCGGCCGCGGCCGCCGCCGGGTACGACCCGCTGCTGCTCGAGCAGGCCGCCGACGCCCGCACCGCCAGCCCCGCGCTGCGGCACACCTCGCGCAGGCTCGGCCGGCAACTGCTGCGCGCCGCCCGGGCCGCCTGGCCCTGCGCCGAACTCGACGCCCTGGCCGGCGCGCGGCCGCGCGGCGCCCACCAGAGCGTGGTGCTCGGCCTGGCCGCCCGCGGCGCGGGGCTGATGCCGCTGGACGCCGCGTACGCGGCGGCGTACGAGAGCATCAGCGGCCCGGTCACCGCGACCGTCCGCCTGCTCCGGCTCGACCCCTTCGACGCCACCGCCGTCCTGGCCTGCCTGGCCCCCGACATCGACCACGTGGCGGCCGAGGCGGCCGAAGCAGCGCAGCGGATAGACACCGAGGCCATCGTCGCGTTGCCGGCCGCCTCGGCGCCGTTGCTCGACATCACCGCCGAACAGCACGCCACCCGACCGGCCCGCCTGTTCGCCTCCTGACCTGCCTTGATGGCCATGCCTTCGTGACCATGCTTCAACCTCTTGCCTGGAGGAGCCATGCACCTGCACCACAGCGACACCTTCCCTGACAGCCACACCCACGGCCCGGGCGGCTCCGCCGCCGCAGGGCCGGGCGGCCGACGCCGCGCCCTGCGCATCGGCCTGGGCGGGCCGGTCGGCTCCGGCAAGACCGCCACCGTCGCCGCCCTGTGCCGCACCCTGCGCGAGCAGCTGTCCATCGCCGTCGTCACCAACGACATCTACACCCGCGAGGACGCCGAGTTCCTGCTGCGCGAGGCCGTCCTGCCCGCCGAGCGCATCACCGCCGTGCAGACCGGCGCCTGCCCGCACACCGCCATCCGCGACGACATCTCCGCCAACCTCGAAGCCGTCGAAGACCTGCAGGACCGCCTCGGCCATCTCGATGTGATCCTCATCGAATCCGGCGGCGACAACCTCACCGCCACCTTCTCCAAGGGCCTCGTCGACGCCCAGATCTTCGTCATCGACGTCGCCGGCGGCGACGACATCCCCCGCAAGGGCGGCCCCGGCGTCACCACCAGCGACCTGCTCGTCATCAACAAAACCGACCTCGCCCCCCACGTCGGCGCCGACCTGGAAGCCATGGCCCGCGACGCCAAGGCCCAACGCGGCCACCTGCCCACCGTGCTGACCGCGGTCAAAACCCCAGGAGGCATCACGCCCGTGGCCGGATGGATCCACGAGTGCCTGGCCGCCTGGAGCGCGGGCCCCGCATGAGCCGAGCGGCCC